>CAJNCQ010000003.1:0-296227 GCA_905221265.1 bacterium
TTGTTGCTGTAATTTCTCTAATTTTTCGACAGTAGCCTCGATTTCCTTTAACTCAGTCTGCTTATTTGACAAATTGAACAAAATCATGGCATACGGCAAAGCTATATCAGGCGAATCCTGGAATTGTTGCTGTAATTTCTCTAATTTTTCGACAGTAGCCTTCCATTCCTTCAATTCAGTTTGCTTGGTTGACAAATTGAACAAAATCCTGGCATAACGTAAAGCTATATCATGTGAATCCTGGAATTGTTGCTGTAATTTCTCTAATTTTTCGACAGTAGCCTCGATTTCCTTTAACTCAGTCTGCTTATTTGACAAATTGACTAAAATTCTAGCATAGAGCAACGCAATGTCTTCTGATTCAGGGTATTGTTCATAAATTATTCTTGCTTTTTCTGCTAGAGCTTCGCAGGCAGTCTTATCTGTCTCCTTTGCTGATAAGTCAAAGAGCTGATCTAACTCTGCTAAACTTTCTTTCAAATTGTATTTCTGTTCATCCATTCTGTACACCTCATTTAAAATAGTAGCTATCTTATGAACTAATTTATTTTTCGCATGACAATTAGTTTCTATACATCTTATTATATCAAAAATGCCATCTTTCTGCTAACAGATGGATGGTGCTTTTTGTTGGTATAAGTACCAAAAAAGCCAGACAGAGTCTAGCTTTGCATTGTTTATATCTGAGAAGTATTTTAGAAAAATTAAAGGATTTTATCAGCCCGATCCACCATAAAGAGTGAGACGGTCATGATGATGTCAACAGCTAGAAGAGCAAGGACAGCTGGAATCCAAGATTGGAAAAGTTCAAAACTATAACCAAACAAGGTAGGCCCAAAGGCCGCCAAGATGTACCCACCTGTTTGCGCCAGTCCTGATAGCTGAGCTGTCTTTTCAGGAGAACTGGTTTTAAGAGAAAAGCAAACCATGAGGTAGGGGAAGAGGGCACTGCAGGCCGTTCCAATCAAGAGATGGACGACTAGCCAGTAGAGGAAATTATTGGTTGGATACAAGAGCATGGCAATTCCTGTCATCCCAGAGAAGGAAATGATTGCCAGCATGATTCGACGGTGACCATCTGATAGACGAGTCGTTAGACTTGGAACAGTCATTGAAAAAGGAATGCTGATCAGTGAGAAAATAGAAGCGAGGAGAGCCGCATCATTATTAGAAATACCAGCACTAACAGCCATAGTTGGCAACCAGGTCATACTTGTATAAAAAAGCAAGGACTGAAGCCCGCCAAAGATAATGATAGCCCAGACATCTTTACTTTTTAGAATATTCTCTTTGACTTGCTTTTCATTTTGGCTTTCTAGGTGGTGGTTGTGGCGATGATTTGGCAACCAGACTAGCAGAGTGACCAGACAGAGAAAGCTGAGAACGAGGATGAGCCCCTTCCAAGAACTAGCTTGGGTGATAGGGACGGATAGATAAGAAGCGATGGCTGTCGAAATTCCCATGGCAGTGACATAGAGAGTTGTTAGGAAACTAATCTTTTGAGGCTGATTTGCCTGGATTATACTTGGGAGGAGTACATTGAAGATCGCAATGCTTGCTCCCACAATTAGGGTCCCTAGATAGAGAAGGGGAAGATTGAAAATCCGAATGACAGAGCCAACAGTTAAGAGGAGAAGACAGTAAGTAAAGAGATGTTCCAACCCGATTTTTTGTGCCAAGCGACTCGCAAAAGCAGAGAAAAGAGCAAACATCAAGAGAGGGAGACTGGTTAAAATTCCAAGAGAGCTGACCTCCACTCCTAGTCCCTGAGCGATATCTCCTAAAATGGTTGGAAGAGCAGTAAAAGGAGAGCGTAAAACAGTCCCGATTAAGACAATTCCTAGAACAAAAAAGAGTGATTGTTTTTTCATAAAAACCTCGATAAGATGATTTTAATAACAGCTTATTTTAAGGTTTTTTTCTTACAATGTCAAGGAGAGGACTGCTAAGAAAGCTAGAACGATTTAACTGAAAATAGAGTGAAAGGGGACGGATTTCTTTACCAGAATTTTTCTTGATTTGAGATAAAAATAGGAAACTAGGAAATTTTGTGATAAAATAGTGGAAGGAAATCTATAAATTGGAGAAAAACTGTGTCTGAAAAGCAAAAAATCAGCGTCTTGATGTCGGTCTATGTAAAGGAAAATCCGACATTTTTGAGAGATGCTATCAAGAGTATTCAAAACCAGACCTTGAAACCAAGTGAGCTTGTTCTTGTTGAGGACGGGCCGCTCACGCCCGAACTCTATCAAGTGCTAGATGAAGTGGAAGCGCAGTCAGAGATTCCAGTTAAGCGTTGCCCCTTAGAAGAAAATCAAGGTTTAGGTTTGGCTCTTCGATATGGTGTTTTACAGTGTCAGTACGATATCATCGCTCGCATGGATACAGATGATATAGCGGTAGCTGACCGCTTTGAAAATCAAGTCCAACTAATGGAGCAGGAAAATCTGGACCTCTTAGGTGGACATATTGCAGAATTTATTGACAACCCTGACGAGATTGTTTCTTACCGTCGTGTTCCTACTCAGCACGCAGACATTGTAGCTTATCAAAGAATGAGAAGTGCCTTTAACCACATGACAGTCATGTTCAAAAAGGACATGGTCCTCAAGGCGGGCAACTACGAAGATGGCCTTTACATGGAGGATGACCTCCTTTGGCTCAATATGATTGCTGCAGGTGCCAAGACTGGGAACCTAGATCAAATCTTGTGTAAGGTTCGTGTCGGTGCAGGGATGTTTGAACGTCGAGGCGGTCTGCGCTACCTCAGACTCTATCGTCAAGCTCGTCAGCGCATGCTTGAAAGAGGGCAAATTTCCTACATGGAATATGCGAAAAGCATTGCCATTCAGGCGATTGTGGCACTTTGTCCAGGTTTTGTACGTCAGTTTATTTTTGTGAAATTATTAAGAAAAAATAAATAGTATTGTAAAAGATAAAATAGCCCAAAAATGTTATAATGACAGTATATTTATTTGCATTCTTTTAAGAAAGAGTAAATTCCTATGAATAAAAAACTAACAGATTATGTAATTGATCTGGTTGAAATTTTAAATAAACAGCAAAAGCAGGTGTTCTGGGGTGTATTTGACATTATTAGTATGGTGGTTTCCATCATCGTGTCTTACATTCTCTTTTATGGCTTGATTAACCCAGCGCCTGTGGACTATGTTATCTATACTGGTTTGGCTTTCCTCTTCTATCAAATCATGATTGGATTTTGGGGGCTCAATGCGAGTATTAGTCGCTATAGTAAAATCACAGATTTCTTAAAAATCTTTTTTGGCGTAACCGTCAGCAGCATTGTCTCTTACGGACTTTGCTACGCCTTTCTTCCTCTATTTTCTATCCGGTTCATCATACTCTTTATCTTATTGAGTACCTTCCTGATCTTACTCCCTCGTATCACTTGGCAGTTGATTTATTCTAAGCGCAAGCAGGGAAGTGGGGAGGGCGAACACCGTCGTACCTTCTTGATTGGTGCTGGTGATGGTGGGGCCCTCTTTATGAACAGCTACCAACACCCAACTAGTGACCTTGAGTTAGTGGGGATTTTGGACAATGATGAGAAGAAAAAGGGACAAAAACTAGGTGGAATTTCCGTTTTGGGTTCTTATGATAATCTGCCTGAATTGGCCAAACGTCACCAAATCGAGCGCGTCATCGTAGCCATCCCTTCGCTTGATCCGTCAGAGTACGAACGTATCCTGCAGATGTGTAATAAACTCGGTATCAAATGTTACAAGATGCCCAAGGTTGAAACAGTTGTTCAGGGACTTCACCAACCAGGTAGTGGTTTCCAGAAAATTGATATCACAGACCTTTTGGGCCGTCAGGAAATCCGTCTTGACGAATCCCGTCTTGGTGCAGAGCTTACAGGCAAGACCATCTTGGTGACAGGAGCTGGCGGTTCGATTGGTTCAGAGATTTGTCGTCAGGTTAGCCGCTTCAATCCTGAACGCGTGATTTTGCTGGGGCATGGCGAAAATTCCATCTACCTCGTTTATCATGAATTGATCCGTACATTTCAAGGAATTGATTATGTTCCTGTTATTGCAGATATTCAGGACTATGACCGTCTTCTACAAGTGTTTGAACAGTACAAACCAGCCATCGTTTACCATGCTGCAGCCCACAAACATGTTCCGATGATGGAACGCAATCCAAAGGAAGCCTTCAAGAACAATATCCTCGGAACATACAATGTTGCCAAGGCTGTTGATGCAGCTAAAGTACCTAAGATGGTTATGATTTCGACTGACAAGGCGGTCAATCCACCGAATGTTATGGGCGCAACCAAGCGCGTGGCAGAGTTGATTGTCACTGGCTTTAACCAACGTAGCAAATCAACCTACTGTGCAGTCCGTTTTGGGAATGTTCTCGGTAGCCGTGGTAGCGTGATTCCTGTCTTTGAACGTCAGATTGCTGAAGGCGGCCCTGTAACAGTGACAGACTTCCGTATGACACGTTACTTCATGACCATTCCAGAGGCTAGCCGTCTGGTAATCCATGCTGGCGCTTATGCCAAGGACGGAGAAGTCTTTATCCTTGACATGGGCAGACCAGTCAAGATCTATGACTTGGCTAAGAAAATGGTTCTTCTAAGCGGGCACACAGAAAGTGAAATTCCAATCGTTGAAGTCGGTATCCGACCAGGTGAAAAACTCTATGAGGAACTCTTGGTTTCGACCGAATTGGTTGATAACCAAGTCATGGACAAGATTTTCGTTGGTAAGGTAAATGTCATGCCACTAGAAGCCATCAATCAGAAAATTGAGGAGTTCCGTTCACTCAGTGGAGATGAGCTTAAAGAAGCGATCATTTCCTTTGCAAATGAAACAACTCATATTGAGTAAGAGTGACTCATACAATTAAACATAAATCAAAGACCAAGGTTTTGTATAGACAGAACCTTGGTCTTTTTACTCTGTAGTTTGAAGTTATTAGCTTGTTATAGCTGACTGATGATATCATCGATTGTATGGGCAATCCAGTCGGGTTGATAGCTGAGTAAATCAGCCTCTTCTCCAAATCCCCAAGTGACAGCGAACTTTTTAATGCCAGTTTCTTGGGCTCCGATCATATCAAACTTGGTGTCCCCGATGATGAGGACTCGGTCTGCAGGGAGTTGATGCGTTTGCAAGGCATAACGGATGACATCCGCCTTGTGTGGTGTTTCAGGACTAGAACCGTAAATGCCGTCAAAGAAATGATAGATTCCCAGATTTTTAGTCATATCATGAGCAGTAGGAGTATTCTTTGTTGTGGTGATATAGAGAGGATAGGTTTGTGAGAGTTCTTGAAGCAATTCCGTTATTTTGGGGAAGAGCTGCGCTTCGTGGATCCCTTTTTTCTTGTAGTAAGAACGGTAGGTTTGAACAGCTTCCGAGATTTGTTCCTTTGGGAGACAAGTTGCAAAACTAGTTTCAAGCGGTGGACCCATGAAACCACGAATGGTTTTAGCATCAGGAGTCGGAACTCCCAGTTGTTCAAAGGTATGAGTAAAGGAATTGTGGATCCCGATGGAACTGTCAACCAGAGTTCCGTCTAGATCGAAAAAGATGGCTGAGATTGATGACATAGTTTCTCCTATTAGATAAGGTTATTCTCCGAAGATTTCTTTTTGTAGGCGACGGCCAGTAGGGGTGGCAGCGAGTCCACCTTCAGCCGTTTCTCGGAAGGCAGTTGGCAGGCTCGATCCGACTTGGTACATGGCATCGATGACTTCATCGACAGGGATCTTAGACTCGATACCTGCCAAAGCCATATCTGCTGCGATAAAGGCAAAACTAGCCCCCATGGCATTGCGTTTGACACAGGGAACCTCGACCAAACCAGCGACGGGGTCACAGATGAGGCCCAGCATATTTTTAATGACAAAGGCAATGGCTTGGCTAGCCTGATAGGGGCTTCCACCTGCAGCCAAGGTCAAGGCTGCGGCACTCATGGCAGAGGCAGAGCCAACCTCGGCCTGGCAGCCACCTTCAGCACCTGAGATAGAAGCGTTGTTTGCGATGACTAGTCCAAAGGCACCAGCAGCAAAGAGGAAATCCAGCTGTTCTTCGTGGCTGAGGTCAAGTTTTTGAATAGCTGCAGTAAGAACGGCAGGCAGACAGCCAGCACTTCCTGCGGTTGGAGTGGCGCAGACCAAACCCATTTTCGCATTGTGTTCGTTGACCGCGATGGCATTTCGGGCAGCTGATAGGATGGTAAAGTCAGACAAGGCCTTGCCACTTTTGAGATGACGATCTAGCTTGGCTGCATCGCCACCCGTTAGCCCACTGCGGGATTTGTTTTCACTGAGGCCGAGCTCGACAGAGGCTTTCATGACTTCTAGATTGCGTTCCATGAGGTGGAGCACTTCTGCACGTTCCCGGCCGGTCAGTTCATGTTCTGTTGCAATCATGAGTTCTGCGACATTTCCTTGGAAGTCTAGATCTGCCTGCTTGACCAATTCTTTGATAGAATAAAACATGCTTCCTCCTACTTAAAGAAATTGACATTGTGGAGATGAGGGATTTTTCGAATTTCTTCAATCGCCTCTTCGCAACTTCGACTATCGACTTCGATAATCATGATGGCTTTTTCTCCAGCTTTTTCTCGAGTCACATTCATCTGCGCGATGTTGATATCGAAACGAGAGAGGGCTTCAGTAACATGGGCAATCATCCCCGGAACATCCTGATGCACGATGATGATGGTCGGGGTATTCATGTTGAGAGAAACGGCAAAGCCATTAAGTTCCGTAACTTGGATATTTCCCCCACCAATAGAAATCCCCGTCACACTAATGGACTTGTGTTCATTCTTCACAGTAATTTTAGTGGTGTTAGGGTGAGGAGCGTTGCTGTCTTTCTGAATGGTCCAGACAATCTTGATACCGCGTTTATGGGCAATCTCTAGGCTATTTGGAATGTCAGGATCGTCCGTATCCATACCTAAAATACCCGCAACGAGAGCAAGGTCTGTCCCGTGACCACGGTAGGTCTTGGCAAATGAATTAAATAGTTGGAATTCCACCTCTGTCGGTCTATCACCAAAGATGGAAGACACGATTTTTCCGATACGAACAGCACCAGCAGTATGGCTACTTGATGGGCCAATCATGACAGGGCCGATAATATCAAAGACAGATTGAAAACGAAGTGAGTGCATCTGTTTCCCCTTACAAAGATTCTTGTTTCTATTATATCAAAGAATGAAGTTCTGTGCTTATTTCCCTTATAAAACTGAAAAAATGGATAAAAATGGTATAAAATCTTGTCTTTTATGACAAAAATATCAATGTTTCAGTAAATATAAAATATTTTTGTAATATTTCTACACGAAACCGTCAAGAAACGGTAATATTCAAACGGTATGATAGAAGCATAGTAAAAAGGAGAATTTTTAGAAATGACATTAACAACTAAAAAAATCAAATTAACTCTTGCAGGAGCAGCAACTTTCCTTGCTTTCCTTGCACCATCACTTGCTTTTGCAGATGAAACAATCACTTATACAGTTAAACCAGGTGACACTCTTTCAGAAATCGCTGAGAAGTACAACACCACTGTTGAAAAATTGGCAGAAAAAAACAAGATAGAGGATATTCATCTGATCTTTGTGGATCAAGTTTTGGTCATCGAAGGGACAGCTCCAGCTGCGAAAACTTATGAAGCCCCAGCTGCAACAGGAGAAACAATCGAAGAGACTACGACTTACGAAGAAATAACTGAAACAACAACTTATGAAGCCCCAGCTGCTACAACCAGCACTTCTTATGAAGAAGAAAGTTACACAGCTTCAACTGTAAGTGGATCTGAAGCAGAAGCCAAAGAATGGATCGCTCAAAAAGAATCAGGTGGTAGCTACACAGCTACAAACGGACGTTACATCGGACGTTACCAATTGACAGATTCATACTTGAACGGTGACTACTCAGCTGAAAACCAAGAACGCGTAGCAGACGCCTACGTTGCAGGACGCTACGGTTCATGGACAGCTGCCAAGAACTTCTGGCTTAACAATGGTTGGTATTAAGAAATAACTAACAGAATAATATGAAAAGGTCGAGGAATTTCCTCGATTTTTTTATATTTCCTTCGGTTGATAATAGGTTTCTACTTCTTTTTGGAGATGAGATAGCATGGAGGTTTCATCGGTTAGCTCCAGAAGGGAGAATCCTTTTTGAATAAGTTTAGAATCATCCGTACAAATCCCAATACGAATATAGCAGATGGCAAGCCTATCGTAGTGCTTCTTTTTCTTGGCATCCTCCAGTAAAGTGTAGCAGATTTGTTTACACATATTTCTATCTTGATTGTATAAGTAAATGGTGGAGAGGTTGAGTAGGATTGCCATTCGCAAGTCATATAAATGTTGATAGTTTTTATAGACTTCTAAGCGTTGCAAGATTTTTCCAGTGATGAGATGGATATGCTCTATAGGAAAGGTAAAGAGAATGGTATTGAGGATTTTTAGGTCACTCTCATACCATGTATCTTGTTTTTCAATTTTTCTCCAAAGTTTCTTGACAATCTGTTCTGCGTGATCTGATAGTTCCCCTGTCCCGTGTTGACGGATATAAATGACAACTTCAAGCATATCTCGTATCTCTTTGATGGGGAGGTCGTGGTGAGTTTTGAGATAGTCTTGACATTTTTGAAATAGTTTTTCGAGTTCACTAGTCCCTAGGATTGAGCTCATATTGAGATAGATTTGCATAATTTCTGTGCGTTGGCTAGGTTGATAGAGATGGCAAATATAGTCAAATTCTTCAAAGGTCATATTGACTTGTCGGAGAAGAAATTCCATATTCTCATATTTAGGGGTTGTTTTTCCACTTTCGATTTTTGATAGGCTGGTTCTTGAGAGAATATCCCCACAGACCTCGTCTTGGGTTAACCCTTTTGACTCACGGATTTCTTTATAAACATTTCCAAAATCGTAGCGCATGATCTCCTCCTTATGTGTGAAAAAAGTTAACAAAAAATAGAAATTGATTAAAAATATTGTATCATAGTAGTATAAAAAGTAAAAAAGAAATCTAAAATAAATTTGTGAAAAAGGGTAACAAATTATACGACTAAGATGATAAAGTACTAAGGGGGTATCTTTATGAAAAAAATCAGTAATTTCTGTATGTTACTTCTGCTTCTGTGTACTACTTTTTTTGTTTTTAATGTAAACCACACACGAGAAGTGGTTCGGATTCAGGAAATGGGAAAGACAGCGGGTTCTTTGGATGTATATTTGAAAGATGTCAATGAACCTGCAGAATCTGTTCTTCGATTTTTTGAGGATGTATCAAAGGAGTATAAAGTCTCCATCATCAAAACAGACAGTGGTGATGAGGTGATCAAGTCTGGTATTTTTGATAAAGATACCTTCCCCTACCAAGAGTTTGGACTTTCTTCTCTTGATTTTGCCACAGATGGTGAAGGAGTCTATAGTAATAAAGATCTTTCCAATAAACTTGGTACGATTCCGACCTTTCTAAAAGCCAAGCCTATTCAGCTTATGACTTTTCAAGCCTATATCAAGGATACATCCCGTAGTTTAAATGGTCGCTATACGATAACTTCTACACAAGAGATGGACAAGGATAGGATTGTACAGAAATGGAGCGATTTTTTCAAGATAGACCAGGCTACCTTGCTAGAGCCGACCTACAAAAGTGCAGTGGAAGTCATAAATCGAGATTTGCTTTTATCTGCCACTGTTTTTGTCTTGGCTATTTTACTTCTTGTGTTAGTAACAGTGTATCAGCCAATGATGGAGATGAAAAGAGTTGGGGTACAAAAATTACTTGGTTTTCAAGATCGGGCTGTTTTAGCTGATGTTGTTAAAGGCAACCTCTACCTCCTCCTAGGTGGGGCGCTTGTGATCAATCTAGGCGTGTTTTTCTTACTTGATTATAAGCCGAAAGATTTGTTCCCTATGTTATGGTTGTCTCATTTTTTGCTTTTGCAACTTTATCTCTTTATCAGTTGGTTGACTTATCTCTTAATCCAAAAAATGACAATCAGCTCTCTACTGAAAGGTTTTTCATCTTTTAAATTTGGTTTGATATTTAATTATTTGATGAAAATTGGAACCACCATTTTACTGACGGTTTTACTGATTGGGGTGGGAAAAAGTTTGGAGCAAGAAAACAAAGAGTTGAATTACCAGAAACAGTGGATCAGTCAAGGAAATTATCTGACCTTAGAAACTTTCCAACTCAATGATAACTTGTGGCAAGAGCAGTTGGCAGGCTCAGGGCAGGCAGTGGATTATTTCTATCGATTTTATCAGGATTTGGTAGAAAAAACGCAGGCAGGCTATGTGCAAACTAGCAACCTTCCTATAAAAAATTTTGCCACTGCAGAACAAGTGCAGCAGTATCAACTGGCTGATATGCTAACTGTTTACTATGCCAATCGCAATTTTCTAAAGAGCAAGGGATTCAAGCTACCCGATACCGGCACTAAAAAAGTTATTTTGATGCCAGCAAGTACGAAAGGTGAAGAAGATAAAAATCAGCTCTTGGGGAAATTAATTGCCTATCTTTCGATGAAGTATGAAGAGCAGCAAAAACGAACGATAGAGGAGATGGAAGTCGAGATTGCCTATTATGAAGGAGATTGGTCGTTCTTCCCCTATAACGAGAAGCGAAAGGAAAATCTCTACAATCCAATTATTAGTTTGGTCAATGATTCCGATATGATGTGGGATGAAAAAGCCTCCCTGTCAACAACAGGTTTAAATAATCCCATTAAAATCGAAAATACGGCCCAACACCAAAAAGAAGTGACAGCGTTAGTTGAGAAATTGTCAGATGGGAATTATTTAAAATTTTCATCTATTCAAGCCATTCAACAAGAGAAAGTAGATTCTTACCGAGATGCTGTTCGGAATTTTAATCTACTCTTTGCTTTGTTTGGTCTCCTTGGCATGATGATTTCCTACTTCTTACTAGTAACAACTTTCTTATTGAAGCGAACAGATATTATTACCAAGAAGTTTATGGGCTGGAAATTGATAGATCGGTATCGTTCCTTGCTGGGTCTCCTATTAGCCGTTTATAGCCTTCCTTTTATGGTTTTGTTATTCTTTGCTCATGCTCTTTTTCCACTCGTGCTTTTCGCAGGATTTACATGCTTAGATATTCTGTTTGTACTTTTCTTGGGTTCTAAGATGGAAAAACGAAATGTGGCGCAGTTATTGAAAGGGGATCACTTATGATAAAGTTGGAAAATGTTACGAAAACCATTGGGAAAAAAGTTATTTTGGAGAACTTATCTCTAAAAATTAACCAGGGAGATTTAGTTGCCATCGTTGGAAAAA
The DNA here is from genome assembly GCA_905221265.1 of bacterium. Lineage (GTDB taxonomy): Bacteria > Bacillota > Bacilli > Lactobacillales > Streptococcaceae > Streptococcus. Next base: position 11,311 of record CAJNCQ010000003.1, read on the forward strand.
GTGGCAGTGGTAAGTCAACCTTGTTAAATCTATTGGGTTTGATAGATGGTGATTATAGTGGGCATTATGAAATTTTCAGTCAGCAAAATGTACCTGTCAATTCTGTTAAATCGCAAGCGATTATCCGCGAACATATCTCTTATCTATTTCAAAACTTTGCTCTGATTGACAATGAAACGGTAGAGTATAATCTCATGCTTGCTCTAAAGTATGTGAAATTGTCCAAGAAAGACAAAGTCAAAAAGATAGAAGAAATTTTAGAGAGAGTGGGGTTGCCATCAACTCTACATCAAAAGGTTTCAGAGTTATCTGGAGGAGAGCAGCAGCGAATCGCAGTTGCTAGAGCCATTTTAAAACCGAGTCAGCTCCTTTTAGCAGATGAACCAACCGGTTCTCTAGATCCTGAAAATCGAGATTTGGTTTTGAACTTTCTCTTAGATATGAACAAGGAAGGGAAAACGGTCATTATCGTTACCCACGATGCCTATGTGGCTCAACAATGCTATCGAGTCATTGAATTGTGAAAGAGAATGTAGGGAGTTCGTTTATCTCTCTGTCGTCTGACATTTAATAGGGTGATTATATTTTTCCAAAAAATGAATAGCATAAATACGCTTAGGGATAACATTTTTATGTAATTTCCCTAAGCTTTTTTGTTTAAAATGAAATAAAATTCAGTTTTGGCTTGACAAATGTTTTTGAGAAGTGTATTATTTATACAATTTAAAAGTATAAAAATAAGAGGAGGTTTTCTATGAATAAAGTAAAGAAGGTGCTGATGGCGATGTTTAGTTTGCTTATGTTTCCCTTATTGTTTGCTTGTAGTAACAGTCAGTCCCAAGGTGTTGAAGCCATTAAGGCTAAAGGAAAATTGGTGGTGGCCCTAAATCCAGAGTTTGCTCCATTTGAATACCAGAAATTGGTCGATGGGAAAAATCAGATTGTAGGTTCAGATGTTGAGCTAGCCAAAGCCATCGCAAAGGAACTAGGTGTGGAAGTGGAGTTCTCTCCAATGAGTTTTGACAATGTACTGGCTAGTCTTGATTCAGGTAAAGCCGATCTTGCCATATCAGGCATTTCTAAAACGGAGGAGAGAAGTCAAGTTTACGATTTTTCAATTCCCTACTACACTTCGAAAAATAAGGTGATCGTAAGAAAATCTGAATTAACGAATTACCAATCAGTGAAGGATTTGGCTCAGAAAAAGGTTGGAGCGCAGAAAGGTTCTATCCAGGAAACTTTGGTCAAAGAAACCCTGCAGAATTCTTCTCTCGTTTCACTTCCTAAAAATGGAAATTTGATAACAGACTTGAAATCAGGGCAACTGGATGCGGTTATCTTTGAGGAACCAGTGGCGAAAGGATATGTAGAGAATAATCCAGACCTGGCCATCGTTGAGTTTGATGTTGACAATGATAAAGAAGATTCCTACGCTGTTGCGATGAAAAAAGACAGTAAAGAATTGAAAGAGGCGGTTGACAAAACCATCCAGAAGTTGAAGGATTCTGGGGAATTGGACAAATTGATTGACGATGCTTTTAAAGCCTCTATCGAAAAATAGAAAGAAGGAAGAGAAATGAGTAAGGAAAAAGTCATTTTAGCCTATTCAGGTGGATTGGATACATCAGTTGCTATTACATGGTTAAAAAAAGACTATGATGTGATCGCTGTTTGTATGGATGTGGGTGAAGGAAAAGATTTGGAGTTCATCCACGATAAAGCTCTCAAGGTTGGGGCTGTTGAGTCTTATGTCATTGATGTTAAGGAAGAATTTGCTAATGACTATGTTTTAGTGGCCCTTCAGGCTCATGCCTACTACGAACAAAAGTACCCCTTGGTATCCGCTCTGAGTCGCCCTCTTATTTCAAAAAAACTAGTTGAAATAGCTCATCAGACGGGTGCAACCACAATTGCCCATGGTTGTACAGGTAAGGGAAACGACCAAGTTCGGTTTGAAGTCTCTATTGCAGCTTTGGATCCCAATTTAAAGGTAGTTGCGCCTGTTCGTGAGTGGAAATGGTCTCGTGAAGAAGAAATCCAATATGCCAAAGAAAACGGCGTCCCAGTTCCTGCTGACCTTGACAATCCTTACTCTGTCGATCAAAATCTTTGGGGACGTGCAAATGAATGTGGTGTCTTGGAAAATCCTTGGAACCAAGCGCCAGAAGAAGCATTTGGAATCACATCTTCTCCAGAAGAGGCACCAGACAGTCCAGAATTTATTGACATTGAGTTTAGTTGTGGGGTGCCTACCTCCCTCAATGGTGAGAAGATGAAAGTAGCTGCTTTGATTCAAAAGCTAAATGAAATTGCGGGCAAACACGGTGTCGGTCGTATTGATCATGTGGAAAATCGCCTAGTCGGTATTAAGTCAAGAGAGATTTATGAGTGCCCAGGTGCTGTGACTTTATTGGCAGCTCATAAGGAGATTGAAGACTTGACTCTTGTGAGAGAAGTGGCTCATTTCAAACCTATTATCGAAAATGAGTTGTCCAATCTCATCTATAATGCCTTGTGGTTTAGCCCAGCAACTCAGGCTTTGATTGCCTATATCAAGGAGACACAGAAAGTTGTCAATGGAACTGCAAAAGTTAAACTCTATAAGGGGAACGCTCAGGTAGTGGCTCGGAAATCTCCAAATTCTCTTTACGATGAAAATTTGGCGACTTACACCAGTGCGGACACCTTTGACCAAGATGCCGCTGTTGGATTTATCAAGCTTTGGGGGCTTCCGACTAAGGTTTACTCAGAAGTTCAGAAAAATGTTGAGCGGTGATACGATAGAAGGGACATACAGGATATGCCGAAAAATACAAAATTATGGGGTGGCCGATTTGAAGGCACTGTGGAAGATTGGGTAGAACAGTTCGGTGCGAGTATTTCCTTTGACCACCAGCTGGCAAAATTTGATTTGATGGGTTCTCTAGCTCATGTTCAAATGTTAGGACAGACTAGCATTTTGAGCTTGGAAGAGGCAGAGCAGATCCAAGATGGTCTGAAAGCTTTGTTGCAAGATTTAGAGGCAGGAGAGCTTCATTTTGACATTGCAAATGAAGATATCCATATGAATATGGAGGTCTTGCTGACGGAGAAAATCGGTCCTCTGGCTGGGAAACTACATACAGCTCGTTCTCGGAATGACCAAGTCGCAACGGATATGCACTTATATCTAAAGGAACAACTGGGCCATGTCTTGGATAAGTTGGCAAATCTGAACAGTGTTTTGCTGGATTTGGCTGAAAAACATGTGGAAACCATCATGCCAGGTTATACCCATTTGCAGCATGCCCAACCAATTAGTCTTGCCCACCATCTCATGGCTTATTACAATATGTTCCAAAGGGACAGCGAACGTTTTGCATTTAACTTGAAACATACGGACCTATCTCCCCTGGGTGCAGCTGCCTTGGCGGGGACAACTTTTCCAATCAATCGTCAATTATCGAGTGATTTATTGGGCTTCCAACACCCCTATACCAATTCCTTGGACGCAGTGAGTGACCGTGATTTTATCTTGGAATTTCTATCAAATGCTAGCATTTTGATGATGCATATGAGTCGTTTTTGTGAAGAAATCATCAATTGGTGCAGTTTTGAGTATCAGTACATTAGCTTGTCTGATAGCTTTTCAACGGGTTCGTCTATCATGCCCCAGAAGAAAAATCCTGATATGGCCGAATTGATTCGAGGGAAGACAGGACGGGTTTACGGGCACTTGCTTGGACTATTGACCGTCATGAAGTCTTTGCCTCTGGCCTATAATAAGGATTTGCAAGAGGACAAGGAAGGCATGTTTGATACAGTAGAAACGATTTTGAATTCTCTGGATGTGTTGGCAGGCATGCTATCGAGCATGCAGGTTAATAAGGCCAAAATGCAGCAATCCACAGAGAATGATTTTTCGAATGCGACTGAACTGGCAGATTATTTGGCAGAAAAAGGCCTCCCCTTTAGAGAAGCGCATGAAATTGTAGGAAAATTGGTTCTAGAATCTATCAAGCATGGTAAAAATATCCAAGATTGGGATTTGAAGGAGTTGCAAGTCTACCATCCCTTGATTGAAGAGGATATTTATATCTACTTGCGTCCAGAAACCGCTGTTCAGAGACGGAATTCCTTAGGAGGAACCGGCTTTGAGCAAGTGAAACACCAGATAGAACAAGCGAAGAAAGAACTTAAAGGGGAAAATTGATTCGTTTGCAAAGTAAGAAAGAGAGGTTGAGATGATTTATCAGCCTCTTTCTTGTCTTCTCTAACCAAGCGTGTTATAATGAATACTGCTCAAGCGACCTTCAATCGTTAAGCACACACGACCTTCAATCGTGAATTAGTCATTTCGTTTATCTTTTATTACGTCGTTAACTCGTCTTACCTAACTCAAGTTATGCCTGCGACTCGTTGCCTAGTCCTAAAAGCAAACGAAAAGACTATACTCGAAGAAATTCTATTGAAAGTCATAATGAATAGAATTTTGAAGGGTATGAATAAACGAATAGATGGGAGACTTACCATGAGTGATAACTCTAAAACACGTGTTGTCGTGGGGATGAGTGGTGGTGTTGATTCGTCGGTGACGGCTCTCTTGCTCAAGGAGCAGGGCTACGATGTGATCGGTATCTTCATGAAGAACTGGGATGACACAGATGAAAACGGCGTCTGTACGGCGACCGAAGATTACAAGGATGTGGCTGCGGTGGCAGACCAGATCGGCATCCCCTACTACTCTGTCAATTTTGAAAAAGAGTACTGGGACCGCGTTTTTGAGTACTTCCTAGCGGAATACCGTGCAGGGCGCACGCCAAATCCAGATGTTATGTGTAACAAGGAAATCAAGTTCAAGGCATTTTTGGACTATGCTATGACCTTAGGCGCAGACTATGTAGCGACAGGGCACTATGCCCGAGTGGCGCGTGATGAGGATGGCATCGTTCACATGCTTCGTGGCGTGGACAATGGCAAGGATCAGACCTATTTCCTCAGCCAACTTTCGCAAGAACAACTCCAAAAAACCATGTTCCCATTGGGGCATTTGGAAAAGCCTGAAGTTCGCAGACTTGCAGAAGAAGCAGGCCTTGCGACTGCTAAGAAGAAAGACTCGACAGGGATTTGCTTTATCGGAGAAAAGAACTTTAAAAACTTCCTCAGCAACTACCTGCCAGCCCAGCCAGGTCGCATGATGACTGTGGATGGTCGCGATATGGGGGAGCATGCTGGTCTTATGTATTATACAATCGGTCAGCGTGGCGGACTCGGTATCGGTGGGCAACATGGTGGTGATAACGCGCCTTGGTTCGTTGTCGGAAAAGACCTAAGCAAGAATATCCTCTATGTCGGACAAGGTTTCTATCATGATTCGCTCATGTCAACAAGCCTAGAGGCCAGTCAAGTTCATTTTACTCGTGAAATGCCAGAGGAATTTACGCTAGAATGTACAGCTAAATTCCGCTACCGTCAGCCTGATTCTAAGGTGACAGTACATGTCAAAGGAGACAAGGCAGAGGTCATCTTTGCAGAGCCACAGCGCGCGATCACGCCGGGACAAGCAGTTGTCTTTTATAATGGCGAAGAGTGTCTAGGTGGCGGTTTGATTGACAATGCCTACCGCGATGGACAAGTTTGTCAGTACATTTAGATTGACAAATTTTCTCAATTTGCTACAATAATAAAAGCAATAGAAATGATGGTCAAAGCTCATGGATGTTGCAGGCTTTTTGTCCTGCACTTCTTACGAGTTTTGACTGTTTTTGTGTCGTTCAAGGGAAAGGACAAAAATGACTCAACAAGACTTTCGGACAAAAGTGGAAAATACTGTTTTTGGTGTTCGGGCGACAGCCTTGATTCTCCAAAATGGCAAACTCCTAGTCACCAAAGATAAGGGCAAGTATTACACCATCGGCGGTGCGATTCAAGTCAATGAAAGCACGGAAGAAGCGGTAGTCCGTGAAGTGAAGGAAGAACTGGGTGTCAAAGCTCAAGCTGGGCAGCTAGCTTTCGTGGTTGAAAATCGTTTTGAACAAGACGGTGTTTCCTATCACAACATCGAGTTTCATTACCTGGTGAATTTGCTTGAAGAAGCTCCATTGACCATGCAGGAAGACGAAAAAACGCAGCCTTGTGAGTGGATTGACTTGGATAAGCTCCAGAATATCCAGCTAGTTCCAGCCTTTTTAAAAACAGCTCTACCAGATTGGGACGGCCAACTAAGACACATTCATCTTGAGGAATAGGAGAGAAAATGATGGTTAAGCTTATTGCCCATGTACTTGTTCATAGTGGTGGTGATTATTTGCTCATTCAGCGTTCGGAAATTAAAAGAGGAGAACCCAACGTTTATCCAACTTACTGGGATATTCCTGGTGGCGGGGTTGAAAAGGGTGAACTTCCGCGAGATGGTGCTCTTAGAGAATGCATTGAAGAAGCGGGAGTTAGGCTAGATAGCAGTTCGCTCAAACTTCTTCACGAAGATAGTCAACTGGATACCTCTAAGGATACGGTCTTTACTCGCTTAGTTTATAAAGCAGAGTGGGTTGGGGAGAAGCCAATTATCAGATTAGATCCTGAAGAGCATACACACTTTAAATGGGTTACTATGGATCAAGCTCTAGAGGAGGAGAAGTTAGTTCCTTATTTGCGAGAAATTTTTGAAAGGTTAAGAAATGACTTATAATTTTACGGAAGAATACGATATTATTGTAATCGGTGCGGGACATGCTGGGGTCGAGGCTTCCTTGGCTGCCAGCCGTATGGGCTGTAAAGTCTTGCTTGCGACTATCAACATTGAAATGCTGGCTTTTATGCCTTGTAACCCTTCTATCGGTGGTTCTGCCAAGGGGATTGTCGTGCGTGAAGTCGATGCACTTGGTGGCGAGATGGCCAAGACCATTGACAAGACTTACATCCAGATGAAGATGCTCAACACAGGGAAGGGGCCAGCTGTCCGTGCCCTTCGTGCGCAAGCTGACAAGGAGCTTTACTCTAAAGAAATGCGCAAGACAGTTGAAAATCAAGAAAATTTGACCCTTCGTCAAACCATGATTGATGAGATTTTGGTCGAAGATGGAAAGGTTGTCGGTGTTCGTACAGCGACCCATCAAGAATATGCTGCTAAGGCCGTTGTCGTGACGACAGGGACTGCCCTACGTGGAGAAATCATCATCGGAGACCTCAAGTACTCATCAGGACCTAACCACAGTCTAGCTTCGATTAACCTTGCTGATAACCTTAAGGAATTAGGCCTCGAAATTGGTCGTTTCAAGACAGGAACACCTCCACGTGTCAAGGCTTCTTCTATCAATTACGACGTGACAGAGATTCAGCCAGGGGACGAAGCGCCAAATCACTTCTCATATACTTCACGTGATGAGGACTATGTCAAGGATCAAGTGCCATGCTGGTTGACCTATACCAATGGTACCAGTCATGAGATTATCCAAAACAACCTCCACCGTGCGCCTATGTTCACAGGTGTAGTCAAAGGGGTGGGGCCTCGTTACTGTCCGTCGATTGAGGACAAGATTGTGCGCTTTGCGGACAAGGAACGCCACCAACTTTTCCTTGAACCAGAAGGGCGCAATACAGAGGAAGTTTATGTTCAAGGCCTATCAACCAGTCTGCCTGAGGATGTCCAACGTGACTTGGTTCATTCTATCAAAGGGTTGGAAAATGCAGAGATGATGCGAACAGGTTATGCCATTGAGTACGACATGGTCTTGCCACACCAGTTGCGTGCAACACTTGAAACCAAGAAAATCTCGGGCCTCTTTACTGCTGGTCAGACAAATGGAACGTCAGGTTACGAAGAAGCTGCTGGCCAAGGAATTATCGCTGGTATCAATGCGGCTCTGAAAATCCAAGGCAAGCCTGAGTTGATTTTGAAGCGCAGTGACGGTTATATCGGAGTGATGATTGACGACTTGGTGACCAAGGGGACCATTGAACCCTACCGTCTCTTGACCAGTCGTGCTGAATACCGTCTCATCCTCCGTCATGACAATGCCGACATGCGTTTGACTGAGATGGGACGCGAGATTGGCCTTGTGGATGATGAACGTTGGGCTCGCTTTGAAATCAAGAAAAATCAATTTGACAATGAGATGAAGCGTCTAGACAGTATCAAACTAAAGCCGGTCAAAGAAACCAATGCCAAGGTTGAGGAGATGGGCTTCAAGCCGTTGACAGATGCGGTTACAGCCAAGGAATTCCTTCGCCGTCCAGAAGTTTCTTACCAAGATGTGGTGGCCTTCATCGGGCCAGCTGCAGAGGACTTGGATGACAAGATTATCGAATTGATTGAAACAGAAATCAAGTACGAAGGCTATATTTCCAAAGCCATGGATCAGGTTGCCAAGATGAAACGCATGGAAGAAAAACGCATTCCAGCCAATATCGACTGGGATGATATTGACTCTATCGCAACAGAAGCCCGTCAGAAGTTCAAACTTATCAATCCAGAAACTATCGGCCAAGCCAGCCGTATTTCGGGAGTAAACCCAGCAGATATTTCTATTTTGATGGTGTATCTGGAAGGTAAAAACCGTAGTATTTCTAAGAATCAAGAAAAGAAAGCATAGAGAAAAACAGCCCCGAAGACGGGGCTGTTTTGTTGATTTATTCTTCTTCATCTGGTGTGAGGATCATCGGGATGATGATCGGTTCACGTTCTGTATTTTCATAGAGGAAAGGACGAATAGCGTTGACAATGGCACCATTGACAGATTGCACGCTGGCGTCCTTATTTTTCAGTGCGATACGAATAGCATTGAAGAGGATGCGCTGGCTTTGGCGAATCAAGTCACCAGATTCTCTCATGTAGACAAAGCCTCGGCTGAGGATATCTGGACCAGACAAGATCATTTTAGACTTGAAGTCAACAGTAGCGACTGCTAGAACGACACCGTCTTCAGATAGATCACGACGATCTTTGAGGACAGCAGCGCCGATTTCACCGATACGATTTCCATCGACATAGATGTCTTGGGCATTGAAATGACCTGCGATACGAGCAGAATTAGCAGTAAGGGCGAGCACATCACCATTGCTCATGATAAAGATATTGTCCTTCTCGACACCGGTATCCACCGCTAGTCCAGCGTGGACTTTTTGCATGCGGTATTCACCGTGGACAGGCATGAAGTATTTTGGCTTAATCAAGCGGAGCATGAGTTTTTGCTCTTGCTGACCACCGTGTCCAGATGTATGGATATTGTTCACTTTACCGTGAATGACTTCGACACCAGCTTCTGAGATAATGTTAATCAACTTGTTGACGCTAGTGGTATTTCCAGGGATTGGGCTAGAAGAGAAGATAACGGTATCACCGGGTTGGAGTTGCACCTGACGGTGGGTTCCGTTAGCGATACGAGAGAGGGCTGCCATCGGCTCACCTTGACTACCTGTACAGAGGATAAGAACCTCGCCTGCAGGGTAGTCTTTGATTTCATTTGGCTCGATAAAGGTTCCCTTAGGAGCTTTGATGTAGCCAAGCTCGATACCGTTGACAATGGCCTTTTCCATAGAACGACCAAAGACCGCAATCTTGCGTCCAGTCTTAACAGCGGCATCTGTTGCTTGTTGGAGACGGAAGATATTTGAGGCAAAGGATGCAAAGATGATGCGTCCTTCGATGCTTTGGATAATCTTCATGATGGACTGACCAACGACTTTTTCAGAGTTGGTAAAGGTTGGCACTTCTGCATTTGTCGAGTCAGACAGGAGACAGAGAACACCCTCTTCACCAAGAGCTGCCATCCGGTGCAAGTCCGCAGGTTCTCCAACTGGAGTAAAGTCAAACTTGAAGTCACCTGTACAGACGATTTTTCCTTGAGGGGTATGAATCACAATTCCCAAAGGCTCTGGAATAGAGTGAGTGGTTCTAAAGAAAGTTGCCTTGAGATTTTTAAAGGTCAACTCAGTGTTGTGGTTGATTTCGTAAAGTTTGGCGTTGCGCAAGAGACCGTGTTCTTCGAGTTTTCCACGGATCAAAGCTAAGGCAAGTGGTCCAGCGTAGATCGGGACATTTGCTTGCTTGAGCAGGAAAGGAATCCCACCGATGTGGTCCTCGTGTCCGTGTGTAATCAAAACAGCCTTGACGCGGTCGATATTGTCCACGATGTAAGAGTAGTCAGGGATAACGTAGTCGATACCCAGCAAGTCATCTTCCGGGAATTTAATTCCAGCATCGACGATGATAATCTCGTCTTGGTATTCAATTCCGTATGTGTTTTTCCCGATTTCTCCCAGACCACCGATGGCAAAAACGCCGACTTCTTCAGGTTTAAGAGTGTAGGCCATATTAGAACTCCGTAATCTCGAAAGCGCCAGTTTCTTTTTCGTAATCTAGCAATTTGTCAGACAAGAGTTCGATATACTCGATGTTGTACTCTGGGCGGTTTTCTTCGACAAGTTGACGAGCAGCGATACGGCCCTCAAGTTCTGAGTTGGCATCGATGTCTAGGTAAAGTGCGCGTGTTGTTTCACGACGTGGGCTACGTTCTTTTGTTTCTTGATAAAAAACTTTGTAAATCATATAGTTCCTTTCTATTTACAGGTCAGCTTATTCCAAACTTTTAGCAGAGATTTGCTTGATTTCATTCCATTTTGTGTCTAGATTGACCTTGATTCGTTACAATTATTTCAATTATACCACAAAATGAAAAATTAGTAAAAGAGGGAAAATGGAGAAAGTCGTGAGGGAAAGAGGGGCAAAAAGAGATTAGTAGGGCTTGGTCGGATAGCTATAAGGTGTTATAATGGAAGGAGAAGGGGAAATTTATAGATGGGAACGTTCCCTATAGCTTTTAAAACAAGGAGGATTAAGAATGTTTAGTTTGTTTGAATTTGCGATTGGGGTTCGCCTCTTGATGTTTATAGTTTTTGTAGCCTGTGTATACGGTGGAAATCTTATTTTTACGTATCTAGAACACCGCAAAACAAAATTCCTTTGGAAGCTTGCTTTTGTGACACTCTATTCAATTTTTCTCCTTCTTGTCACCTATGTTGTCTGGCTCGTTTTTCACTTCGGTTTAAATGCTTAAACTTAATTATTCATCTAATATAAGAAAATCCACCTCGTCTTGATAGATGGGGCGGATTTTTTCTGTTTTTAGGTGATATTTTTATTATTACGATGATGATCTCTTGCATCGAAAATCGAGTTGAAACATAAAAAGAAAACAATGCAAACCGATAAATCAATTGGCAAGGGGATTCTGATTATGTTTAAATCATTGAAAATGCTGAGCAAACTGTAAGAGACGAAGAGAATAAAATTTACCCTTCTAAAAATGTGTCTTTTATCTAGCATGACTTAGCCGAACTTCTTACGAAGTTCCTTTCAATTGCCTTGGTCACTTTTCTATTCGGAAAAGATAGGAAAAATCTGCAACTTTTTTAAATTTTTGTGCCTTCCTCTTTGTCTCAGTGGTAAGGCTTTTTGTTTCAAAACAAAGAAAATTCCCATGCGCTGGCTTTTGTAGTATAATAGTAAACAGACAAAAAGATAGGAATGTGTTATGAAAGTATTAGCTTTTGATACGTCCAGCAAGGCTCTTTCTCTCGCTATTTTAGAGGACAAGCAGATTCTTGCTGAGACGACGATTAATATCAAGAAAAATCACAGTATTACCCTCATGCCTGCCATCGATTTTTTGATGGCAAGTTTGGACTGGACGCCTAAGGATTTGGATCGAATCGTGGTGGCTGAAGGACCAGGTAGCTACACAGGTTTGCGAATTGCAGTAGCGACTGCTAAGACCTTGGCTCACACTCTGAACATTGAGTTGGTTGGCATGTCTAGTCTCTTGGCTCTGGTGCCACGCCAACAAGAAGGCTTACTTGTTCCCCTGATGGATGCACGTCGCAACAATGTTTATGCAGGATTTTATGAAAATGCCAAACCTGTCATGCCAGAAGCACACCTGTCCTTTGCGGAAGTGCTAGAAAAAGTTAAGGATGCTGAACAGGTGACCTTTGTTGGAGAAGTTGGCCCCTTTGTGGAACAAATACAAGAACAGCTACCACAAGCTGGCTACCAAGAAACCTTGCCAAATGCAGCTAATCTTGCTCTTTTGGCCTGGGATAAGGAAGCAGGCTCCTTACACGACTTTGTGCCGAATTACCTCAAGCGTGTTGAAGCCGAGGAAAACTGGCTCAAGAACCACACCGAGTCTGGCGAGTCTTACATCAAACGCCTATGATAGAAATCGAAAGAATTCAAAGACAGCCTGACCTGGCTCAATCTATCTATGCTGTCATGGCAGCTGTTTACCCAGTCAGCCCTTGGACGCTGAAACAAATCCAAGCAGACCTGTCCCAAGACCAGACATGGTATGCTTTGGCTTATGATGGGGCAGAAGTGATTGGCTTTCTAGCCGTGCAGGAGAATCTCTTTGAAGCAGAAGTCCTGCAAATCGCTGTCAAAGGAGCCTATCAGGGTCAGGGGATTGCGTCAGCCTTGTTTGCAACATTGCCGACAGATAAGGGAATTTTCCTAGAAGTCAGAAAGTCAAATCATCGAGCGCAAGCATTTTACAAGAAAGAAAAGATGGCGGTCATCGCTGAGCGCAAGGCCTACTACCATGACCCAGTTGAGGACGCCATCATCATGAAGAGAGAAATAGATGAAGGATAGATACATTTTAGCATTTGAGACATCCTGTGATGAGACCAGTGTCGCCGTCTTGAAAAACGACGATGAGCTCTTATCCAATGTCATTGCGAGTCAAATTGAGAGCCACAAACGTTTTGGAGGCGTAGTGCCAGAAGTGGCCAGTCGTCACCATGTCGAGGTTATTACAGCCTGTATTGAGGAAGCTTTGACAGAAGCAGGGATTACTGAAAACGATGTGACAGCTGTTGCGGTTACCTATGGACCGGGCTTGGTTGGAGCACTGCTAGTTGGTTTGTCAGCTGCTAAGGCCTTTGCTTGGGCTCATGGACTTCCGCTTATCCCCGTTAACCACATGGCGGGCCACCTCATGGCAGCTCAAAGTGTCGAACCTTTGGAGTTTCCCTTGCTAGCTCTCTTGGTCAGCGGTGGGCACACAGAGTTGGTCTATGTTTCTGAGGCTGGGGATTACAAGATTGTTGGAGAAACGCGGGATGATGCAGTTGGTGAGGCCTATGATAAGGTCGGCCGTGTCATGGGCTTGACCTATCCAGCAGGTCGCGAAATTGACGAGTTGGCTCATCAGGGACAGGATATTTATGATTTCCCTCGTGCCATGATTAAGGAGGATAATCTGGAGTTTTCATTCTCAGGGCTGAAGTCTGCCTTTATCAATCTTCACCACAATGCCGAGCAAAAGGGAGAAAGCTTGTCCAAGGAAGACCTGTCAGCCTCCTTCCAAGCTGCGGTCATGGATATTCTCATGGCCAAAACCAAGAAAGCCTTAGAAAAATATCCTGTTAAAACCCTGGTCGTGGCCGGTGGAGTGGCCGCCAATAAAGGTCTCAGAGAACGCTTGGCAGCTGAAATCACAGATGTCAAGGTTATCATCCCACCCCTGCGCCTCTGCGGAGACAATGCGGGTATGATTGCCTATGCCAGCGTTAGCGAGTGGAACAAAGAAAACTTCGCAGGCTTGGACCTCAATGCCAAACCGAGTCTAGCCTTTGATACCATGGACTAAAGAGTCAGCTTGAGGCTGGCTTTTTAACTCCGTAAAATGTCAGAATATTTTGACAAAACTGTAAAGATGATGATATAATATGTAAAAATTAGGAGGTGGCCAGATGATTGAGAGAATGGAATTGGGAGAATTTTACAAGGAATTACGCTTAGCGCGAAAGCTCAAGCAGTCAGATGTAGCTTGTGATGGACTGACAGCATCCCAGCTATCCAAGTTTGAACTAGGGCAGTCTATGCTGTCTGCAGATAAGCTGATTCTAGCTATCCAAGGGATAAATGTGACCTTCGATGAGTTTGGACACAAGCTTAATAATTATCAGGAATCCCCACATATGCGATTTGGACGAAAAGTTGTAGATCGTTTTGCCCATCAAGATATAGCAGGTTTAGAGCAACTATTAGAGGAGGTCGAGCAAGAACAGATGGCACAGACCTATCGTCGTTTGAACGCTATTGTGATCAAAGATGCCATCCATTCCTTAGATAAAAACTACCCGCTAGCAGAGGAGGATCGTGAGTTTTTAACCACCTATCTCTATGCTATCGAGTCTTGGACCTGGTTTGAACTCTATATCTTTTGCAATACCATGCCTTTTTTGAGCAATCAAGATCTGATTTTTTTATCAACCTCTTTACTTGAAAAGTCCAAGGAATTTAAAGAGTTAGTACACAATCGATTGTATATGAAAAGCGGTTATCTTAATATCATCTCTGAGCTCATGGAGCGCAAACTTTTCTCCTACATCCCAATCTTTGAAGCTGAGTTGGAGAGTATGCTTCGCCCGTATGATGTTTTTGAGAAAGTATCATGGCAATTTTTAAAGAAATTGAGTGTTTTCCTTCAGACCAAGGGAAGCAATCAAAAAGAGATTGAACACTTTATCCAATCTCTGCAAATATTAGAAAATCCACAATTATCAGCACTTTTTGAATTACGTTTCCAGCAGTACAAAGAACTTATCGATGAGCTAGAAATGGAATGATAATAACCCACTCTGAAATGAGTAGAAGCATTAGTTGAATTTTTCTTTTCTTCATATCGTTTCCCTCCTTGTTAATAGCATCTTTATTATACCAGTGAAATAATCAAATCCACAAAAATCGCAAAAATGAAATTTCTATAAGAAAAAATGTCAAATATGCGATTTTCTAAGATAGGGTAGTTTTCGTGTTATACTGTCCTTGTAAGACATTTGAAGCAAATCCTAGGTCGCAGAAGTGGTTTACAAATAGAAATAATTGAAGGAGTGTAAATGATGTTGAATTTACAATTTGCAGAAACAATGGAATTGACAGAAGCTGAGTTGGAGAAGGTTTACGGTGGAAGAGCCTATCCTCCATTAAACTCTGGTGGAGGAAGTGCTCTATGGCAAAACTACTTTAACTTTGCTCCTCCAGCTCCTAAGACTAGACGTCGTTATTGATGTTTAAAGTCCTTGCCTTTTTCTTGAGTAGGGGCTGTCTTTATTTCATAGTATAGGAGAAAATAGGATGAAAAAGATAATCTCACGCTACTACTTTATTATAACCATTTTACTTGTCATTGCTGAGCAGTTCTTTATTCGTTTGGTTTTACGCAGCGACCTTGCTGCTGGTCTATCTGACTTTGCCTATTATTTGTCGGATATGCTGTTGAATTTTCTTGTGGTTCTGCTTGCTATTATTGTTATGATTTGGTCAGGGAAATGGCAGAAAATCAACAGTAGAAAATTTAAAGGGGTTTATATTTTCTATTCCTTCCTAGCTCTTCTTGCTTTTGTTATTTGGAATTTCGTCACATTTTATCTTTTCCCACCGACCAAAAATGAAATTTCCTATCAACTCGCCATTCCTACTTTTACAGGAGCTACGGCATTTTTGATGTATTTTTTCTATCCTGTTATAGCAGGTCCCATTTTTGAAGAGATAATCTATCGTGGATTGGTGGTGACCGCTCTGGAAAAAGGGAAGAAATGGGGACTGGATGTGCTTGGTTCGGCAACTTTGTTTGGAATCTCACATATTAGTAACCATGGTTGGGTTTTGACAGACTTTTTCTCATATATGGGTGGTGGCCTCATATTTGCAGTCTTATTTAGAGTGACAAAGTCCATTTATTGGCCTATTGGACTGCATATAGTCTACAATGGCATTGGTCAAATTCTCCCCTTGTTGTTTTAGAATTTTTCAAGAATCCTAATTAGACAAAGAAAATACTAGCTGTAACATAAAAAATTCATGAGTAAGTTCTAATAGAGTCAGTTTGTGGTATTGGACCAAGCTCTTACGGAGCTTTTGATTGGATGAAAGGACTCTGGGCAGGTTTGGCTAAAAGAAGACGTAAATAAAACTTAAAAGGAACAACTATGAAAGGGAAAGAAACGAAATTTTATCTAGGGACCATTTTGGTGCTTGTGTCCTATTACTTGATTTTTAATCTTGTAGCAAAATTAGACTCAGTGAGCCAGTTATCCGACTTTGGATTTTATGGGATTCAAATTTTATTGATAGTAATTGAGGGAATTACTGCTACTATGGTTCTTGTAAAGAGTCAACGTTGGAAAGAGTACGGTCGATTCGAGTTTCGTTGGTCCTATCTGGGTATCTTCTTTCTTTCCTTTATATTGATGTTTTTGTGGGTAAATATAACGACTCGGATCTTTCCTAGCACGCAAAATGGGAGTGCAATAGTGAAAGAAGCAGCTAATTTGACAGGAATTAGTTACTTTATAACGCGCATTTTATACGGTAGTCTCATTGCTCCGATAGCTGAGGAGTTAGTCTTCCGTGGCCTGCTGATGACAGCCCTATCTAAATTTAAAAAGCGCTATGTTGATATAATTGTTTCCTCAACTCTATTCAGTCTCATCCATGTTTTGCAATATGGATGGGTGATAACAGACTTCATCATTTATGCAGGAGCAGGTCTGCTACTCTGTATGCTCTTTCGTTATACACGTTCAATTTATTGGTCAATGGCACTCCACATCTTGTGGAATAGCTTTTTAATTATCGTCAGCTTATTGGTGTTTGGGTATTAGGCTTGGCAGAATTTTTTACATCACATAGATAAGGCTGGCTTCCCAGTCTTTTTCTTATTATGACGGTTTGTTACTGACTCTTGCTCAATTTAAAACAAAAAGAAGCATTTTTAAAATCTAATCACGGAATCCGACTCTATCAAAGTTTGTCAATTCTAGAGTTTTTTTGTATAGTAGAAATATGAAATTTACAAAAATAATCAGTAGTCTGCTTGCTCTTGGAGCTTTCCTCATGCTTTTATCAGCTTGCCAGAATGTTAAAAAGACACAACTGGTTTTGTTTGAATCCCTTTCATTCAATATGTCCCTTAAATCCTTTGAAGAAGTGTTTGAAGAGGCTAGCGAAGTAGTGGAGGAAACAGAGATGGCCTATCGAGATACTTGGCGTGCTGAAGACCCTTATTTCTATAAAACGGGCCGCCTTTTCTATGATTATGAAAATATTTCTTTGAATGGTTATACAGGTCGAGCAAGATTCACATTTTCAAAATCACATCGCTTGGAAGAAGCGACAGTTCATATTCCTGTAGCTTCAAAAGGGGAGCAATATGTAGTGCTCAACAATCTATCCCAGACTATAAAAAAAGAAATTGAAGCTCTTCCAAATTTTCAATCTGTAACTACCGAGACGGTAGGACTATACGATGACGGCTATCGCTATAAAGTCAAGTTGAAAGGACAAAGGAGAGAATTTTGGATCGATGTTTATCCGACAGAAGATGAAGATGCTAAAGAAATTGAAGATAAAAAGTATACTATTCGGGTGGATCAGTTTAGGATGCATTAATAACACTCATGAGATTTCAGCATTTTTTGCTAGCCACTAGTTTCAAACTCTAAACTTTTTTCTCTTCTTTGAATGTGTTATAATATTTCTTGCTGTGGCTGTGACCTTGAACAGCCTCAATTGGAGAGAATATGAGGAGAAGGATGAAAGAAAAAGGATTTTGGGAAGGTGCGCAGGCGGCCATGCCGACTGCCCTTGGCTATGTCAGCATTGGCCTGGCTTGTGGGATTATCGGTGCGCCCTATGTGACACCTGTTGAGATGGGCTTGATGAGCCTCTTTGTTTATGCTGGGAGCGCCCAGTTTGCCATGTTGGCACTGATTGCAGTACAAGCGCCTGTGGCAGCTATTGCTATGACGGTCTTTTTGATCAACTTGCGACTCTTTTTGCTAAGCTTGCATGCGTCGACCTATTTCCGTCATACTAGTCTCTGGCAAAACATCGGCATGTCCAGTCTCTTGACAGATGAGACTTACGGAGTTTTGATGGGAGAATTAGCCCATACAGACAAGGTCCATCCCATGTGGATGCACGGGAACAATCTCAATAGTTATGTAGCTTGGTTTATTGGGACAGTTGCGGGGACAGCTTTAGGTGGGCTTCTTCCAAATCCTGAGGTCTTTGGATTAGACTTTGCCCTTGTTGGGATGTTTATCGGGATTTTTACTTCGCAATTTCAGATTATGCAAAGACGGGTCCCTGTCCGCAATCTGCTGATGATTCTAGCTGTTGTTGCGGTGTCTTTCTTTTTGCTCTTGACGGTGGTGACTCAGTCGCTAGCTGTTCTGTTTGCGACCTTGCTAGGTTGTACCATGGGGGTGGTCTTAGATGGTCAGTAAGTATATTTTAATGGCAATCGTCTTTTCTGGATTGGTAACTTGGATTCCTCGTATGATTCCTTTCATCTTGGTTAAGTACAAGGGATTGCCAGCTATCGTCGAGCGGTTTTTGAAGTTCTTACCTGTTTCCATTATCTTTGCCTTGATCCTTTCAAGCGTGGTGACTGGCAAGGTTGGCAGCCTTCCTCAAATCAAATGGCTGGACTTTTTAGCAGTCTTTCCAACGGCTTGGGTAGCCTTTCGCTACCGCAATCTAGTGGGTACGGTTCTTTTTGGAGTAGTCTTGATTGCAGTCTTGCGTCTGGTCTTTTAGTCAGCCATAAAAAAAACCTATCACCGAGATAAGTATCATATAATGGCGAAAAAAAATATTTTCTGTTAAGATAGTACAGTATTCTATTTTGGAGGAAATGACATGAAAAAAATCGTCAAATATTCATCTCTTGCTGCCCTAGGGCTTGTTGCCGCAGGTATACTAGCAGCGTGCTCAGGTGGAGATAAGAAAGAAGAAGCAGCAACATCTGGTAAAAAAGAAATCGTCGTAGCAACTAACGGTTCGCCAAAGCCATTTATCTATGAAGAAAATGGTGAATTGACTGGTTACGAGATTGAAGTGGTTCGTGCTATCTTTAAAGATTCTGACAAATACGATGTCAAGTTTGAAAAGACAGAGTGGTCAGGTGTCTTTGCGGGTCTTGACGCTGATCGCTACCAAATGGCTGTGAACAATCTTAGTTATACTAAAGAACGTGCGGAAAAATACCTCTATGCAGCACCAATTGCCCAAAACCCTAACGTTCTCGTTGTGAAGAAAGACGATAACAGTATTAAGTCTCTCGATGATATCGGTGGAAAATCAACAGAGATTGTTCAAGCTACTACATCAGCTAAACAGTTGGAAGAATACAACAAACAACACGCAGATAACCCAACTATCCTCAACTATACTAAGGCAGATTTCCAACAAATCATGGTACGTTTGAGCGATGGTCAGTTTGACTACAAGATTTTTGATAAAATCGGTGTTGAGACAGTTATCAAGAACCAAGGTTTGGACAACTTGAAAGTGATTGAACTTCCAAGCGACCAACAACCTTATGTTTACCCACTTCTTGCTAAAGGTCAAGATGAGTTGAAATCATTTGTGGACAAACGCATCCAAGAACTCTACAAAGACGGAACTCTTGAAAAATTGTCTAAACAATTCTTCGGAGACACTTACCTCCCAGCAGAAGCTGATATCAAATAAGTTTGTAAATCATCCATTCTCTGGTAGATGGATGGTTTTCCATTCTGTAGGTATATAGTTTTAAACTATATGTCTGCCTATCTAATAACAATTTGCGAAATCAAATAAAGTATGAGATACTATTACGGTATTATTTTTAAAGGAGATAGAATCATGAAAATCAAAAAATGGCTCGGTGTAGCAGCTCTTGCTACAGTCGCAGGTTTGGCTCTTGCAGCTTGCGGAAATTCAGAAAAGAAAGCGGACAACGAAACAGTTGTTAAAATCGCAACAGTTAACCGCAGTGGTTCTGAAGAAAAACGTTGGGATAAAATCCAAGAATTGGTCAAAAAAGACGGAATCACTTTGAAGTTTACTGAATTCACTGACTACTCTCAACCAAACAAGGCAACTGCTGATGGCGAAGTAGACTTGAACGCCTTCCAACACTACAACTTCTTGAACAACTGGAACAAAGAAAACGGGAAAGACCTTGTAGCGATTGCAGATACGTACATCTCACCAATCCGCCTTTACTCAGGTAAAAATGGAGAAGAAAACAAGTACACTAAAGTGGAAGAAATCCCAGATAAGGGCGAAATTGCTGTACCAAACGATGCAACAAACGAAAGCCGTGCGCTTTACTTGCTTCAATCAGCTGGTTTGATTAAATTGGACGTTTCTGGAACTGAACTTGCTACTATCGCAAACATCAAAGAAAATCCAAAGAACTTGAAGATTACTGAATTGGATGCTAGCCAAACAGCTCGTTCATTGTCATCAGTTGACGCTGCCGTTGTAAACAATACCTTCGTTACAGAAGCAAAATTGGACTACAAGAAAGCGCTCTTCAAAGAACAAGCTGACGAAAACTCAAAACAATGGTACAACATCATCGTTGCGAAAAAAGATTGGGAATCATCACCTAAAGCTGATGCCATCAAGAAAATTATCGCAGCTTACCACACTGATGAAGTGAAAAAAGTTATCGAAGAAACATCAGACGGTTTGGACCAACCAGTTTGGTAATAAGACACAGGGAGGTGGGAGAGAGTTTCCACCTCTTACTTTTGTCTAGAGCATGGATTGTAAAGAAGACTATACGTTCATAGAAAGGTAGAGAGAATATGGTTTTTCCTAGTGAACAAGAACAGATTGAGAAATTTGAAAAGGATCATGTGGCCCAACATTATTTTGAAGTCTTGCGCACCTTAATTTCCAAGAAATCAGTCTTTGCCCAACAGGTTGGACTCAAGGAAGTCGCAAACTATCTGGGTGAGATTTTCAAGCGTGTAGGGGCTGAAGTGGAGATTGATGAGAGCTACACGGCTCCCTTTGTCATGGCGCATTTCAAGAGTTCGCGTCCGGATGCCAAGACATTGATCTTCTATAATCACTATGACACCGTGCCAGCGGATGGCGACCAGTTGTGGACAGAGGATCCTTTTACTCTTTCGGTGCGAAATGGCTTTATGTATGGGCGTGGGGTTGACGACGACAAGGGCCATATCACGGCTCGTTTGAGTGCTCTGAGAAAGTATATGCAGCACCATGATGACCTGCCTGTCAACATCAGCTTTATCATGGAAGGGGCAGAGGAGTCTGCTTCCATGGATCTAGATAAGTATTTAGAGAAACACGCAGACAAACTTCGTGGGGCAGATTTACTAGTCTGGGAACAAGGGACCAAGAACGCCTTGGAACAGCTAGAAATCTCTGGCGGAAACAAGGGCATTGTAACCTTTGATGCTAAGGTGAAAAGTGCGGATGTGGATATCCACTCGAGTTATGGTGGTGTCGTGGAGTCAGCACCATGGTATCTTATCCAGGCTTTAAGTAGCCTACGTGCCGCGGATGGACGTATCTTGGTAGAAGGCTTGTATGAGGATGTTCAAGAGCCAAATGAACGAGAACTAGCCCTGGTAGATACCTATGCCCAACGCAATCCCGAGGAAATTAGTCGTATTTATGGCTTGGAATTGCCTCTCTTACAAGAGGACCGCGCAGCCTTTCTAAAACGTTTCTTTTTCGAGCCAGCCCTTAATATCGAAGGGATTCAGTCAGGTTATCAAGGGCAAGGGGTTAAAACGATTTTGCCAGCAGAAGCCAGTGCTAAGCTAGAGGTTCGTTTGGTTCCTGGCCTAGAACCGCATGATGTTCTGGAAAAAATTCGGAAACAGCTAGACAAAAATGGCTTTGATAAGGTAGAATTATACTATACCTTGGGAGAGATGAGCTATCGAAGCGATATGAGTGCGCCAGCCATTCTCAACGTAATCGAGTTGGCCAAGAAATTCTATCCTCAGGGCGTATCAGTCTTGCCGACCACAGCGGGGACAGGACCGATGCATACGGTCTTTGATGCCCTAGAGGTACCCATGGTAGCCTTCGGTCTAGGAAATGCCAATAGCCGAGACCACGGTGGAGATGAAAACGTGCGAATCGCCGATTACTACACCCATATTGAATTAGTAGAGGAGCTGATTAGAAGCTATGAGTAGAGATATTATCAAGTTAGATCAGATCGATGTGACCTTTCACCAAAAGAAGAGAACTATCACAGCGGTCAAGGATGTGACCATTCACATCCAAGAAGGCGATATCTACGGAATCGTTGGATATTCTGGAGCAGGGAAATCAACCCTTGTACGGGTGATTAACCTCTTGCAAAAGCCATCTGCTGGGAAAATTACCATTGATAACGACGTCATTTTTGACGGCAAGGTGACCTTGACTGCAGAGCAGTTGCGTCGCAAACGTCAAGATATCGGGATGATTTTCCAGCATTTCAACCTGATGAGTCAAAAGACAGCAGAGGAAAATGTGGCCTTTGCCCTCAAACACTCTGGACTCAGCAAGGAAGAAAAGAAAGCTAAAGTAGCTAAGTTGTTGGACTTGGTTGGCTTGGCGGATCGTGCTGAAAACTACCCTTCACAACTATCTGGAGGTCAAAAACAGCGTGTTGCCATTGCGCGTGCCTTGGCAAATGATCCGAAAATTTTGATTTCAGACGAGTCAACGTCTGCTCTTGACCCTAAGACAACCAAGCAGATTTTGGCTTTGTTGCAAGATTTGAACCAAAAATTAGGTTTGACGGTTGTTTTGATTACACATGAAATGCAGATTGTCAAAGACATTGCCAATCGTGTGGCAGTTATGCAGGATGGCCGTTTGATTGAAGAGGGCAGTGTTCTTGAAATCTTCTCAGATCCTAAACAACCTTTGACTCAAGACTTCATCTCAACTGCCACAGGTATTGATGAAGCCATGGTCAAGATTGAGAAGCAAGAAATCGTAGAACATTTATCTGAGAACAGTATTTTAGTGCAGCTCAAGTATGCAGGGGCTTCGACAGACGAACCACTTTTGAATGAATTGTACAAGCGTTACCAAGTAACGGCTAATATCCTCTATGGAAATATCGAAATTCTCGATGGCACTCCCGTTGGAGAATTGGTTGTGGTCTTGTCAGGTGAAAAAGCAGCGCTAGCAGGTGCTCAAGATGCCATTCGTCAGGCTGGTGTACAGTTAAAAGTATTGAAGGGAGGACAGTAAGATGACAGAGTTTATTCAAACTTACTTACCAAATGTCTACAAGATGGGCTGGGCTGGTCAGGCAGGCTGGGGAACAGCCATCTACCTAACTCTTTATATGACAGTTCTTTCCTTCATCATCGGAGGGTTCTTGGGGCTGGTGGCAGGTCTTTTCCTCGTCTTGACAGCGCCAGGCGGTGTCTTGGAAAATAAGGTTATCTTCTGGATTTTAGACAAGATTACCTCTATTTTCCGTGCGGTACCATTTATCATCCTTTTGGCGATCTTGTCTCCGCTCTCTCACTTGATTGTTAAGACTAGTATTGGGCCAAATGCAGCCCTTGTCCCACTTTCTTTTGCAGTCTTTGCCTTCTTTGCCCGTCAGGTGCAGGTTGTCTTGGCTGAGCTAGATGGCGGTGTCATTGAGGCGGCTCAAGCGAGCGGGGCGACATTCTGGGACATCGTGGGGGTTTATCTATCGGAAGGTCTTCCAGATTTGATCCGTGTGACGACTGTGACCTTGATTTCCCTTGTTGGGGAAACAGCTATGGCTGGTGCGGTCGGAGCTGGTGGTATCGGTAATGTAGCCATTGCCTATGGATTTAATCGTTTCAATCACGATGTGACAGTTTTAGCAACCATTATTATCATCTTGATTATCTTTACGATCCAGTTCTTGGGAGATTTCTTGACCAAGAAATTAAGTCATAAATAAAAAGAGCCGAAGGGCTCTTTTTTGTTCGAGGAGGCTGCCAACAGGGGCATTTAAAGTTTTTAAATTATGGTATAATAGATAAAGTTAACTCTCTCTGGTGATAGGATAGGAAAAAACTAGAAAGATAAACCTTGAAGCGAGATGAGAAAATGAAAAAGGAGTTTGGCTGGTATGAATTATTTTGAGGGGAATGAGTTTTTCCTTCTCTTGTTTGTAGTTTTACTGATTGGTTTTGTGGTAAACTTTTTTGAAAAACGTAAGGACTACTATATTTTGGCGCTCTCCCTCTTATTCGCAGGTGCTATTTATGGCAAGGGTCGAGCGATGATGGTCTATTTGCTCGCCTTTGTCGTTTACCAGTATTTTCTGGTATTTCTAGCACAGAGGATAGAGGCAAAGCGGCTGAAACCACTGGTCTTCCTTTCCATTCTTCCTTTAGTGATTAATAAAGTCTTTGCCCTGACTTCTCTGCATTTGTTGGCCTTTATTGGAATTTCTTACATGTCCTTTAAGACCATTCAGATCATGCTAGAAATATCGGATGACTTGATCAAAGAAAAAATCAGTGTAAAAGATTATCTACAGTTTTTGCTCTTTTTCCCAACAGTTAGTGCTGGTCCAATTGATCGGAGTAGGAGATTTTTAAAAGAGATAAACGAGGTCATGCCCCGAAAAGAGTATCTAGAGTTAGCAGGGGACGGTGTGTATCGTATCGTTCTAGGCCTCCTTTACAAAGTTGTTTTATCAACCTATGTTTATCAGATGTTACTCGCTCTAAATAATACTGGCACAGTCGTCTATTCAATCAAGTATATGTATCTCTATACCTTGTATCTGTTCTTTGACTTTGCAGGCTATAGTCTAATGGCCGTTGGAAGTAGTAACATTCTAGGTATTCAGACACCGATGAACTTTAACAAACCTTTCTTGAGTGTCGATATCAAGGATTTTTGGACCAGATGGCATATCACCTTGTCGACCTGGTTGAGAGATTTTGTATTTTCAAGAGTATTGATGCAGGTTATCAGGAAAAAATGGTTCAAAAATAGACTATACAATGCAGCCTATGCTTATATGGTCAATATGTTGGTCATGGGTTTTTGGCATGGTCTTAGTGTTAGCTATATTGTTTATGGTTTTTACCATGGTGTCTTGATGGCTGGATTTGAAGTGTATCAAAAGAAAAGCAATTTTTATAAGAAAAATAAAAACAAAAACTGGTATAAGCTACTAAGTTGGTTTGTGACCATGAATTTGGTTATGATTGGTTTCTTTATCTTTTCAGGTGAACCCTATAAAATCTTGCTTACGATTTTAAAGAGATAAGAGATTGAAAAGAAATCGGATAGATCGGAGGGATAGGATAAAACGAGATGATTAAATTAAAAGCATTTTTACTATCGCTTGTGTTCGTAATTGCGACGCTTGCCCTTTTAAATGTGACGTATGTCAAGAAGATTGATGATTATTATAAAGTCAAGGATAACAGTATTCGCTATAGCACCTCGTATGAAAAGTATAAAAGTAGAGATATTCTAACAAGCAATATCACCCCCAATACACTGGTTCTAATGGGTTCCTCAGAGTTAGTTGCGACGATAAATGAAGACTATCATCCTAATAAGATTTTTAACTACAACGATTTTAATATCATGCAGATTGGGACTAGTTATTCTCAAAATATCATTCAGGCTACGACCTTGGGTTCTATTGAAGGAGCTATGACTAAGCGAAAGGTGGCTATAGTAGAGTCTGTTCAGTGGTTTGAAAAAGATGGGACCCATCAAGATGCCTTTTTGAACAAGGCTTCCCAAGAACATATTTTCCACATGCTAGATAATGACAAGATTAGTAAAGAAACGAAAGAAAAAATAATCAATCGCATTATCGAGATTACCAAGGGGAACAAGCAACAAAATGACATCTACAAAAAATACAAAAGTTATTTCATAGATGGAAAAGGAACTATTGTTGATAAAAAACTATTAGAGTTTGAGAACGCGATGTATTCCTTTAAGCTAAAACAGACTTTTTATCAAAAACATGCCAAATCAGATTATCCTTCGCTAGGAGACAAAACCCCAGACTATGATTGGCAGAAGATGACGGATCAGTTTGTGGAAGAGGTCAAAAAGAAAACAGACAACAACGACTATGCTGTTGATAATAACTACTACAATACTTACTTAAAAGATCGCTATGCATCGCTGAAAGATTCCAATAAAGATTTGAGCTATCTGGAGTCACCAGAATATTCAGATATGGAACTCTTCTTGACAGTTGCCAAAGAATTGGGCATTGAAGTTGAAGTTATTATTTTCCCGGTAAACGGGAAATGGAATGACTACACTGGTGTCTCAAGGGAGATGCGAGAAAAAACTTATAAAAAAATAGAAGATGTCGCAAAAAGCCATGGTGCAACCGTATTAAACTATGGGAACAGAGAGTATGATGATTACTTTTTATTTGACGTGATGCACGTTGGAGTGAAAGGATGGATGGAAGTTGAAAAAGAATTTTACAAATTTGCAAACCAAGCTAACTAACACACATCGTTTAATCTTGTGGACACTATTTTTCTATACGGTTATTTTGAGCATCGTGATTTACTGTTTTGTGACCGATTTTTCGAATATTCAAGAATTTATCTATAGTGAATTTTAAGATTGTATACAAAAAGGCCCTGGGACTAGGCATTGCTAGTCTTCAGGGCTTTTACCTTATATTTTATCAGCTATTTTTTGACTTAGAAATTGCCCAACCAAAGCACCAATCAAGGCACTAAGGAGAATACTTGCGACAAAGAGAAGGATTTTGTCTAATTCTGGAGCGACCATGATACGGTCAATGTATTCTTGGGATTTTCCACGCGCGAGTAAGGTAGCCACGTAAGCTTTGGGACGGATCCACATGAGGAAGATAGGGCCACTTGTACTAAAAGCAAAGACGAGGAAGGAGAGGGTGTTTTTGATTCGATCTTTGTAATTGCCGAGATGAGCGATGGCATCTGCTGCAAGACCACAGGCGATAGCTGGTAGAAAAGCGCCAGCGCCGTGTTTACTAGCTAGAAAAAAGAGAGCCATAAAGAGTCCGAGAGTGGTAATCGCTCCAAAACGAGGAACCTTTGCCAAAAGAAACATGTAGACGCTACCCCCGACAAGGGCAGAAAAGGCAGGCGCATAGAACATATTGCCCGTTGAATCCACCAAGTGTCCAAGTACTACTCCGATTCCTAGACAGAGGAAGTAGAGGACGACGGCTAAGAGGGTAGTTAAGATATTTTTCTTCATGAGAATCTCCTTATATAAAACTGTCAAAATCAATTGTATCACGCTTTTAGAGGATTGTAAATGGGTGCTCTATGTTTTTGAAAACGTTTGAAATATGATATAATAGTTACATAGTTGTTTTAAGGAGGATATTATGGGAAAGTTTCTAGAATTCGTCTTTAATCGTTTCTTTTTAGGAGTGATTGCGACGGCTTTTTTCTGGTTATTGACACTAGCAGGGGGTGTGGTCTTTGGTTTGGCACCAGCTAGTGCAACCCTTATGAGTTTATATGCGGAGCACGGTTATACTTATCGAGCTTATAGTTTGAAAGAAGCTTGGGAATTGTATAAGAGCAACTTTGTCAAGAGTAACCTAGCTTTCTATAGTTTTGTACTTGTAGATCTAGTCTTAGTCTATGGTTTGTACCTTTTGGTTCAATTGCCTCATCAGACTATCTTCCATCTCTTGGCAACCTTCCTCAATATCCTTGTTGTTGCCTTTGTTTTTTTGGCTTATACCGTTTCATTGAAACTCCAAGTTCACTATGAGCTCTCTTATCGAAATACTGTAAAACTCGCCCTTATCGGAATTTTTATGAATTTGCCGGCAATCGCCAAGGTTTTATTTGGTACGGTCATGCTTGTAGGAATTGGTTACTATATGCCTGCCCTCCTCTTTTTCGTAGGAATTGGTGTATGGCATTTCTTTATCAGTGATATGTTGGAACCCGTATATGAAAGTATCCATGAAAAATTGGCGACAAAATAAAATGAAGCCGTTCTGGCTCCACTCGCTCTTGCGTATCTATACCTTGGTGATGATTGTCATCATTGCAAGCTTTGCGGTTATGCTCTCCTATGCTGACTGGGATTCGCGTGAGAAAGAAGCACAGCGAGTAGCTCAACGTGTGACGACTCGGACAGTGAGTGAGATTGAATATTACCACAGGGAGTCGACTCAGCTAGCGCAGGAACTGGTTGAAAATCGAGCACGGATAGAGGGGATTTATAAGTATTTTAGTTTGAGTACATCGGATTATTTTTACTGGCTGTTGCAACGTAAAGCGTCTCCCTATGTCTCAGTATCCTTGTATGAAAACATTGATGATTTGTATGTAAGAAATGACTTTGTGACAGGTGTTGCAATTGTTTTGCAAGACTACAAGGAAGTCTACGTTTCTACTAGAGAGAAACGTAGCGGGGAGAAAATTCTTGCTGAGGATTTCAAACCAGCAGCCAATAGTTTTGCCATACCAGTACTTGATCCTAACTCCGATCAGTCTCTAGGTGTTATCTACATTTCTTTATCGCAGGATGTACTTTACCAAGCAATTGATAATACCCGCGGTCTGATTCCTGTGGCTGTGACGATCACCTCCCCTTTTGATACTGAATTGTTTCATATAGGGGAAAATGTAGTAGCTGAACGGGAAAATTGGATTGTTGGTTTGACATCACATGGCTATCAAGTCCAATCAGCAGTTCCTAAGGATTTTGTTCTTACTGGGACTTTAACTAGTTCCGCTGTCATTGTTGGTTTGAGTGTTCTCTTTATTATTATTTTATATGTGACCTTGAGGCAGACCTTCTCCAATTACCAAAGGCAGGTTGTAGATTTGGTAGAGTCTATCGAGGTGATTGCTCAAGGAGAAGAAGGACTTCGGATCGATACTTCTGAAAAAGATCAGGAATTGCTCCTCATTGCAGAAACAACCAATGATATGTTGGATCGACTGGAAAAGAATATCCACGATATTTACCAGCTAGAGCTCAGTCAGAAAGATGCCAATATGCGGGCCTTACAAGCTCAAATCAATCCTCACTTCATGTACAATACCTTAGAGTTTCTGCGCATGTATGCCGTCATGGAAAGCCAAGATGAACTGGCGGATATTATCTATGAATTTAGCAGTTTACTACGCAATAATATCTCCGATGAGCGGGAAACGACGCTGAAGCAAGAATTAGAATTTTGTCGCAAATACAGCTATCTCTGTATGGTGCGTTATCCAAAGTCAGTTGCCTATGGTTTTAAGATTGCACCCGAATTAGAAAATATGAGGATTCCCAAGTTTACGCTCCAACCATTGGTAGAAAACTACTTTGCCCACGGTATTGACCACCGCCGAACAGACAATGTGATTAGTATCAAGGTCTTAAAGGGCCAAGGTTTTGTTGAAATCCTAGTAGTAGACAATGGTCGCGGGATGACTGCTGAGAAACTAGCTAGCTTGCAAGAAAAACTAACTCAGAGAAGTTTTGAGCACGAGGCAAGCTACAGCGGGGAGCGACAGTCAATCGGAATAGTCAATGTACACGAACGCTTTGTCCTCTATTTTGGGGATCGCTACCAAATCAGTGTCGAGTCAGCTGAGCAAGAAGGTGTTCGTTACCGTATTACTATTCAAAATGAATAGAAAGGAAGGGAAATGTATAAAGTTTTATTAGTAGACGACGAGTATATGGTGACAGAGGGGCTCAAGCGATTAATCCCCTTTGAAAAATGGGATATGCAAGTCGTCGCAACAGCTAATCACGCAGATGATGCTTTGGACTACGTTAAGAAAAATCCAGTAGATGTGATCATTTCCGATGTCAATATGCCAGATAAGACAGGGCTTGAGATGATTAAGGAAATGAAGGAGCTGCTTCCAGATACCTATTATATCTTGCTGTCAGGTTATCAGGAATTTGACTACGTTAAAAAAGCAATGAATCTTAGTGTCGTGGATTATCTGGTGAAGCCAGTGGATAAGGTGGAGTTGAGTCATCTATTAGAAAAAATTGCGCGACAGCTTCAAGAAAAGGTGGAGCAAAGTCAGACCCTAAGTCAAGAATTGGATGAGACAGGATTTACTAACTACCTGTCAGGTAAAGACAGCTGGTGGATAGGCCTTTCCAAGGAAAAGCAAGGATCCTTCACTATTCCTTACTATGTTTTAGGTCAAGACTGGCAGATTTTTATCTCTGATCAGCCACTAGATGGAATCGTAGTAACGCCTTTTGTAGCGCCCTACCAACAAGCTTTTGAAAAATGGAAGATCAACGCAGAAAAAGCCCTCTTTTACGGTTCTGTCAATCTAGAAAAATCCGAGAGTCTATTTGCTTATTATGAACCGATTTATCGCGTGATTATCCAAGGAAATATCAATCAAATCATCGAAGAATTAACCCTGCTGGAGAAGGTTGTCTTAGAGAACACACCGCGCGTGGCTATCACCAAACAACTCTTTACTCAGTTTGTCATGGATGTCTTCCACTTGTTTGAGCACTTAAAAGCGGATGATATGACCGAGATTGTCAAAGCCATCCATGCTATTAACTCCTTTGAAGAATTGGTTGCCTACATCAAAGAAACCTTGACTAAGTTCTTTGGCCAGTACCGCATGAATGAAAACGTGGTCAGTGTTCTAGAGGTTATTGGCCGCGATTATCAAAAAGAGTTATCACTTAAGGATATCAGCAAAGATCTCTTTATCAATCCTGTCTACCTCGGTCAGTTAATCAAGCGAGAAACCAACTCAACCTTCGCAGAACTGCTCAACAAACAGCGGATCAAGGCGGCGCAACAGCTCTTGCTTTCAACCAATGATAGTATTGAAGATGTTTGCTATGCTGTTGGTTACAGTAATGTTGGATATTTCTACAAGGTTTTCCGTAAATTGTGCGGGAAATCACCAAAAGCTTATCGCAAACAAGTCGAAAGTTCCCTGTAAAACTTGTATTTACATACAAAAAATGCTATAATGTTCAAAATACCTTAAGGAGGAAAAATTATGAAAAAGAAACCAATTTATCTTTGGGTTCTATTAGTCCTATCAGCATTGATTTCAGCTATGTCTTTGTTTGGAATACTAAGTCCAGTTCCTAGTAAAGAAACACTAGGTGCCAGTCAAGCTCAAGTTCAAGGTGCTAGCGCCCAGCAACTAGAGGATACGATTAATTATCTACATAAGACAGCTGAATTATCGCATTCGACTGTTAACATCGTTTTGATTATTTTATCTGCGATTTTAGTAGTCGCAGGTATTGTGCTCTTGGTTCGTAATCATTTGCAATATGCAAATTATGCTTACATTGCTTATGTTTTGCTTGCCATTGTTGGTTCGATTTATACTTACATGGGTATGCAAGATGCTGTACAAGCTATCCGTGATGAAACTTTGCGACTAGGGACAGAAGTCCTTGGAAAGGGAACAACGATTTTATTTGTTGTTATCAATGTCCTCTTCCTTGCCATTGTCTTTTACAAGATGTGGCGTCAACAAAAAGATTTGTCTGAGGAAGTCGAAACAGAAGAGCTCGCATAAGAGTTGACAAAAGGGAACTATCAAGTTACAATCTTGTTAGTTCTTTTTATATCGTAAACATAAAAATCGAGGTTAACATGAAAAAAATATCCTTAGTGTATATCAGTTTGAGCGGGAATACAGAGAGTTTTGTAACTCGACTTAAGGACTATCTCTTGTCTCAGTACGAAGGGATTGAGGTCCAAAAGATTCATATCAAGGATCTGGTCAAGGAAGGTCAAGAATTCTTTGAGATGGATCACCCTTATGTCGCCTTTTTACCAACCTATCTAGAAGGTGGAAATGGTATCGATAACGGCGATGTTGAGATTTTAACGACTCCAGTGGGTGATTTTATCGCCTATGGAAACAATGCCAGTAAGTGTTTTGGGGTAGTTGGCTCTGGTAATCGCAATTTTAATAACCAATACTGTCTGACTGCCAAGCAGTACAGCCAGCGCTTTGGTTTCCCTGTATTGGCTGACTTTGAAATGAGAGGAATGCTGGGAGATATTAAAAAGGTCGCAGCGATTATCGCGGACTTATATGGATTGGACTCAGAAAGTTAGAATCGTTCAAGTAGGCAGTTGGATTTTCTCAACTGCCTTTTGAATGCAGAAAAAAGCACCCAGACGAGGGTGCTACTTTGTGAACTAACCTGCTTTTCCGATGGCAAGTGCATAGATAAAGAAGATGGCAAATCCAAAGAGGAAAATCAATCCTGCAATGGCGAGGAGTTTCAACCAAGAAGGAAGATTTTTATTTTCACCTGTGACCAACACATAGTTCAAAAGAGCGAAGAATGGTGTTGTCAGGAAAGAACCGATCATGGCAAAGCGAAGCATGGTAGAAACTTGACCAGCAAAGAACTTGATGATGACGATACCAATGATAGCGGTAATGGTCATCCAGATGTTCAAAGATTTACGAGTATCCTCTTTTTGATTTGCCAAGAGTTGAAGGGAGGCCTGGTTGACACGTGAATAGCCATCGATGACAGTAATTACTGTCCCAAAGATACAGAGGAAAGCGATGAAGGTAATCAAATATCGAGACCATTCGCCAAGGACAGAGGCATACATGCCCACAAATTGCGAGATGTATTTGGCAGAAGCAGCTTCAACCGCTTGCCCTGTAGGATATTGAATGAGTGCTCCTAGTGCCACAAAGAATACAGCTAGGATACCAGTTCCAATGTAGCCAACGTTAAAGTCGAAAAGGGCGTCCTCTGTATTAAAGTTAACGGTTTTTTTCTTTTCGGCTGACCAGAGTGAGTTGATAGCTGAGATTTCAATAGGGGCAGGCATCCAGCCTAGAAGGGAAACGATAAAGGGTAGGGCTGCCATTTGCCAAGGTGTTTTCTCGATAAAATCAGAGCTGTATTCTGGATGCTTAACGGCAGCAATGATGACGGCAAGGACAGTTGCAATAGTCAAGGCAGACATGATCCATTTGGCCATACCATCCAATAGTTTGTAACCCCCAAAGAGCAACATAGCCCAAATGACCGCAACAAGGATGAGGGACCATTGAGTGATGCTAAGACCAATCATTGGAAAGGCGCTAGCGATGATGGCTGAGCACAGGATAGCAACTCCGGCTGTATTGACCATAGCAGAGAAGACATTGAGGATAAAGAAAATCCAGAGATAGAGTTTTCCTTTTTCGGCATAACCTTCGACCAAGGTCTTTCCAGTGTCTGCTGTGTATTCAGCACCAAAACGGAAAAATGGATATTTAAAAACATTGGCTAAGATGACCAAGAGAAGCAGCGACCATCCATAAGAACCACCGGCTTGAGTGGAGGATACGATGTGAGAACCTCCGACTGCAGCGGAAGCCATTAGGATCCCGGGTCCCATTGCTTTTAGCTTGCTTGTCCAGGTAGACTGGTGTGATGAAGTAACTTGTGACATAAAAACCTCCTGTTTTTGAATTTTCAGAATAATCTGAATAGGTAGCTACTATTCTACAAGAAACTTATGAAAAATGCAAGAGAATTTTTGAAAAATTTAGAAAATTTCAGAAAAATCATATGAAAGATATGATTATCACAAGGAAATGGTATTGATGGGAGTAAAAAATCCGAGAAAAAAGCTTCTCGGATTCCCTTATTTCAGTTGCTCAGTGATTTCCTTAGAAAGCAGGAGTCCCAAACGGTAACCTTTATTGATGTAGTCAATCACATCATTGATATTTTCCGTTGTTTGGATCCTTTCGCGTATGTCTGTTTTGAAAACTTCGTCCTTTAGAAGCTGTTCCTGAAGGAGTTGTTGAAGTTTTTCTTTTTCGTACTTATTGATGAGAAAAAGAACGACAAGACTGATAAGAACTAAGATATAAGCATACTGGCTCATAAAATCTCTCCTGGTTTGATAAAAAAGTTGATGGCATAAGAAAAGCGAAAGAAATTTTCGCTTTTCAACTAGGTGACTAGAATTGCATGACAGGCATCTCGCACAAGAAACTAGTAATTCGATGATATACTTGAAAGGTCTAGCTTTTTTATTATTATGACATAAACATATCGCTGTTTATTTATGTGAACTAGTGAAGCGTCAAGCCAAATCACCATAGTTACGACGTATTGTAATAGAAATCGATATGATTTCTATTACAATACTAGTGAAGCAGTTAGCTAGTTCGCATATAAGCGGCTAGCGTCTAACAATTAGGAACTTTAGTTCCAATTGTTAGTACTGAATCACATCTTCTCTGGTGCTTCTACTCCAAGCAAACGAAGGGCTTCTTTGAGAACAACAGCTGTTGCGTAGCTGAGGGCTAGACGGCTGTCACGCTCTGGACTTTCATCCAAGATACGAGTGTGAGCATAGTATTTGTTGAAAGCTTGAGCCAAGCTGATTGCGTATTTAGCGATTAGCGACGGATCATAGTTAACAGATGCGCGTTTGATGATACGGGCAAAGTCTTGGAGAAGTTTGATAATTTCCCAGCTTTCAGCATCATTTAGACTGTAACTTGCTTGAGCATTTGGTTGGAAGTCTGCTTTTCTAAGTAGAGACTGAATACGAGCGTAAGCATATTGGATGTATGGACCAGTCTCTCCTTCAAAGGAAACCATAGCTTCGAGGTCAAAGTCGTAACCATTTCGGCGGTCAGTCTTGAGGTCGTAGAATTTAACAGCTCCTACTCCGACAGCTTGAGCAACCTGTTCCTTGTTTTCGAGATCAGGATTTTTCGCTTCGATTTGTGCTTTGGCACGGCTGATAGCTTCCTGAAGGGTAGGTTCGAGCAGGATGATATTTCCCTTACGAGTAGAGAGTTTTTGACGATTTTTGGTTACCAGACCGAAGTCCACGTGAATCATATCATCGCTCCAGTCAAATCCCATTTTTTTCAAGACGGCTTTTAACTGTTTAAAGTGGTTAGACTGCTCTTGACCAACTGCGTAGACATTTTTAACAAAATTGTAAGTACGTGCACGGTAGATAGCTGTTGCAATGTCACGTGTGATGTAGAGGGTTGCACCGTCAGATTTCTTAATCATAGCGGGTGGAAGTTCAACATCATCGAGGTTGACAATGCTAGCGCCGCGTGATTCTTCTAGCAAACCTTTTTCTTCAAGGATTTGCACGGCTTCGTCCATCTTGTCATTATAGAAGGCTTCACCGTTCAAACTGTCAAATTCAACGTTCAACAGTTTGTAAATGCGGTTGAACTCAACCAAACTTTCGTCACGGAACCACTGCCAAAGTTGAGTTGCTTCTGGATCGCCATCTTCCAATTTTTTAAACCAGAGACGTCCTTCATCATCAAGAGCTGGATCATTTTCGATTTCAGCATTGATGCGAACGTACAATTTTAACAATTCGTCAATTGGATTAGCTTCTACGGCTTCCTTACTTCCCCATTTTTTATAAGCAACCATGAGAAGACCAAACTGTTTACCCCAGTCTCCAAGGTGGTTGATTTTAATAGTGTTGTAGCCCATTTTCTTAAAGATATTAGAAAGAGCATCTCCGATAACAGTTGAACGTAAGTGACCTACTGAGAAAGGTTTTGCGATGTTTGGACTTGATAGGTCAATCGTGATATTTTGCTCTCTGCCTTCCGTTTGTTGAGCGTAGTCAGATCCTTTTTCGATGATCTCTTTGATAACTGCTTCAGAAATGGCAGCTTTATCAAGGAAGAAGTTGACGTAAGGGCCAGTTGCAACAACTTTTTCAAAGGCTTGGCTGTTGATTTTTTCAGCGATTTCAGCAGCAATCATTTGAGGTGCCTTGCGTTCGACTTTTGCAAGTGAGAAAGCAGGGAAAGCGATATCTCCCATGTCAGAGTTTTTTGGTTGTTCTAGTAAATTTAAAATAGCCTCTTGATCTAGGCTATCGATGACGCTAGCCAATTCACTAGCAATCAGTTTTTTTGTGCTCATAAGTAGGCTCCTTTTGGACTTTTATTCTATTTTATCATAAATTTAGTGAAAGAAGAAAGATTTTTTTGAATTATTCAGTTTTTTTGGTATAATTATATCTAAAAATAAACCCGAAATCGGTTATAAATATTCATGTAAGAGGTTGATATGAGAAAAAAAGAACGACACCAGTTGATTAAAAAGATGATCACTGAGGAAAAACTAGCTACACAAAAGGATATCCAAGATCGCCTAGAAGTTCGGAATGTCTTTGTGACGCAAACGACCTTGTCTCGCGACCTGCGCGAGATCGGCTTGATCAAGGTTAAGAAAAATGGTATGGTATATTATGTGCTAGCGAATGAAACAGAAAAGATTGATTTGGTAGAGTTTTTGTCGCATCATCTAGAAGGGGTTGCGAGAGCAGAGTTTACTTTGGTACTTCATACCAAGTTGGGAGAAGCAGCTGTTTTAGCAAATATTGTTGATGAAAATAAGGACGAGGCGATTTTAGGGACGGTTGCTGGTGCCAATACCTTACTGGTTATTTGTCGAGACCAGCATGTTGCCAAGCTCATGGAAGAGCGTTTGCTAGATTTGATGAAGGATGAATAGGGTTTTGGGACTTGCTCTCAAGCCTTATTTTTAACAAGGAGAAGCCCGATATGACGACAGAAAAACTATCACCTGGTATGCAGCAGTATGTGGATATTAAAAAGCAATATCCAGATGCTTTTTTGCTCTTTCGGATGGGTGATTTTTATGAGCTGTTTTACGAAGATGCGGTCAATGCGGCGCAGATTTTAGAGATTTCACTGACCAGTCGTAATAAAAATGCAGAAAATCCGATACCCATGGCTGGTGTTCCCTATCATTCTGCCCAGCAGTATATTGATGTTTTGATTGAGCAGGGCTATAAGGTGGCTATTGCCGAGCAGATGGAAGACCCTAAACAAGCGGTTGGGGTTGTCAAGCGAGAGGTGGTTCAGGTCATCACCCCCGGTACAGTGGTTGATAGTAGTAAGCCCGATAGTCAGAACAATTTCTTGGTTGCCATAGATCGTGATGGCAATCAATTTGGCCTGGCTTATATGGATCTGGTGACCGGTGATTTTTATGTGACGGGTCTATTGGACTTTACTCTCGTTTGTGGGGAAATCCGCAATCTCAAGGCGCGAGAAGTGGTGCTGGGTTATGACTTGTCTGAGGAAGAAGAACAAATCCTCAGCCGTCAGATGAATCTGGTACTTTCCTATGAAAAGGAAGGTCTTGAGGACATCCATTTACTGGATTCACGACTGGCAGCTGTGGAGCAAGCGGCAGCTAGTAAGCTCCTCCAGTATGTTCATCGAACCCAGATGCGGGAATTGAACCACCTCAAACCAGTTATCCGCTATGAAATCAAAGATTTCTTGCAGATGGACTATGCGACAAAGGCTAGTCTGGATTTGGTTGAGAATGCTCGTTCAGGCAAGAAACAGGGCAGTCTTTTCTGGCTTTTGGATGAAACCAAAACAGCTATGGGTATGCG
Organism: bacterium; assembly: GCA_905221265.1. GTDB lineage: Bacteria > Bacillota > Bacilli > Lactobacillales > Streptococcaceae > Streptococcus. The sequence goes on from CAJNCQ010000003.1 coordinate 48,522, forward strand.
ACTCTTGCGTTCTTGGATCCATCGTCCTTTGATTGATAAGGAGCGAATCGTCCAACGTCAAGAGGTGGTGCAGGTCTTTCTTGACCACTTCTTTGAGCGCAGTGATTTAACAGACAGTCTCAAGGGTGTTTATGATATCGAACGCTTGGCTAGTCGGGTTTCTTTTGGCAAGACCAATCCCAAGGATCTCTTGCAGTTGGCGACCACCCTATCCAGTGTACCACGGATTCGAGCGATTTTAGAGGCAATGGAGCAACCTGCTCTGGCCTATCTTATCGAACAATTGGATGGAATCCCTGAGTTGGAGAGTTTGATTAGCGCAGCGATTGCTCCTGAAGCTCCTCATGTGATTACGGAAGGTGGCATTATCCGTACGGGATTTGATGAGACCTTGGATAAATACCGTCGTGTGCTCAGAGAAGGGACTAGCTGGATTGCTGAGATTGAGGCTAAGGAGCGAGAAAACTCTGGCATCAGCACGCTCAAGATTGACTACAATAAAAAGGATGGCTACTACTTCCATGTGACCAATTCGCAACTGGGAAATGTGCCTGCCCACTTTTTCCGCAAGGCGACGCTGAAAAACTCAGAACGCTTTGGTACTGAGGAATTAGCCCGTATCGAGGGGGATATGTTGGATGCGCGTGAGAAGTCAGCCAACCTAGAGTATGAAATCTTTATGCGCATCCGTGAGGAAGTCAGCAAGTATATACAGCGTTTGCAGGCTCTAGCCCAAGGAATTGCCACAGTTGACGTCTTGCAAAGTCTCGCAGTTGTGGCTGAAACCCAGCATTTGATCCGACCTGAGTTTGGAGAGGATTCACAAATCGATATCCAGAAAGGGCGCCATGCTGTCGTTGAAAAGGTCATGGGAGCGCAGACCTACATTCCAAACAGTATCCAGATGGCAGAAGATACCAGCATTCAACTGATTACAGGACCCAACATGAGCGGGAAGTCTACCTATATGCGTCAGTTAGCCATGACAGCGGTTATGGCCCAGCTGGGTTCTTATGTACCAGCTGAGAGCGCCCGTTTGCCAATTTTTGATGCCATCTTTACCCGTATCGGAGCAGCAGATGATTTGGTTTCAGGTCAATCAACCTTCATGGTAGAGATGATGGAGGCCAATAATGCCATTTCGCATGCGACCAAGAACTCACTCATTCTCTTTGATGAATTGGGACGCGGAACTGCAACTTATGACGGGATGGCTCTTGCCCAGTCCATCATCGAATACATTCATGAACATATCGGAGCCAAAACCCTCTTTGCGACCCACTATCATGAGTTGACCAGTCTGGAGTCTAGCTTGGAACACTTGGTCAATGTCCACGTGGCAACCTTAGAACAGGATGGACAAGTTACCTTCCTTCACAAGATCGAACCAGGGCCTGCTGACAAATCTTACGGTATCCATGTTGCTAAGATTGCTGGTTTACCGGCAGAACTTTTAGCAAGAGCAGATAAGATATTGGCTCAACTGGAGAATCAAGGGACGGAAAGTCCTGCTCCGATGAGACAAACAAGTGCTGTCACAGAACAGATGTCACTCTTTGATGCGCCTGAAGAACATCCTATCCTAGCAGAATTAGCTAAACTGGATATTTACAACATGACACCTATGCAGGCTATGAATGTCTTAGTCGAGTTCAAACAAAAGTTATAAAAAGAGCCCACTCACATTTTTGTGAGTGGGTTTTTCTCTATTACTTTTTATGGACCAAAAGTTGATTGATGTAGTCCACTTTTTTAGCTTCTCTTTTATAGAGAATAGTCCAGATGATAAGGTAGACAATCGCAAACTCTGGAATGAGCTGGAGATAGAAGGTCCAGTGGAAGGGAAACCAACCAGCCAGAGTTGCCAGTGGGATAAATCCAGCCAGCATGAGGAAGAAATGGGAAAGTGTGGCACGGAGCAAGCTCCAGTCACGGCTGAATAATCGCTTGCCAAAGCTAAAGAGAACGCCGATAGCTGACCAGATAAGTGTGCAGTAGAGCAAAATCAGGGCACCGTGAACCTGATGTTGAGCCATCACTTGGCCGATAAGAGAGTCGGGACTCAGTGGGGCATAGGTATTTGGTGCATACATGAGTGAAAAGAGGATAGAGAGGATGAGGCCGATGAGGACACCAGCAGCTGCGTCGTGAAAGATTTGTTTTTTCATAGTTCTAATTTCTCCTTGATGGTTTTTAGGTAGCGGCGTGAAGAGTAGGTGAAACTTTCGTTTTTTAAGAAAATTTCAACCAGACCGTTGGGCGTGAGCTTGAGATGAGAGATGGAGTCGATATTGACGATTTCAGATTGGGAAATTTGGATAAAAGTGGTCGGCAGAATGTCAAGAACTTGATAGAGACGCAAATCAATGGTATAGGTCTGAGATGCAGTTTCTGCTAGAACCTTGCGATTTTCGATATAGAAGCGTTGTATCTTACCAATCTTAACTAGATAGACCTGATCATCAATCTTTCCTTTGATTGTTTCTTTTTGGTCAAGATTTTCAGCGAACTCGATGACTTTCTGGACTTTTTCGGTCGGCTGAGGTGCTTGGACAATCAGCCTTTCCTCCTCGTAAGTCTCATTAATTTGTAGTTCTACTTTCATAAATTTCCCTCCTTTTCAGTTATACAAAGTTGTGATCACTTCCTGTACACCTTTATTAAACACTATTTTACGGTCCATGGCAAGGGACTTTGTCTATGTGGAGGGATTTGGAGTCTATGTGGTATTTGCTTTTTCTGGTAGCATCTGAAATATGGTATAATAGCACTAATCAATTTCTAGGAAAATAGATACAGAAAGGGGCTGAAAGATGTCTCATATTATTGAATTGCCAGAGGTGCTGGCAAACCAGATCGCAGCTGGGGAGGTTATCGAACGTCCTGCCAGTGTGGTTAAAGAGTTGGTAGAAAACGCCATTGACGCGGGTTCTAGCCAGATTATCATCGAGATTGAGGAAGCTGGTCTTAAGAAAATCCAAATCACAGATAATGGTCATGGAATTGCCCACGATGAGGTGGAGTTGGCTCTCCGTCGTCATGCGACCAGTAAGATAAAAAATCAGGCTGATCTCTTTCGGATTCGGACGCTTGGTTTTCGAGGTGAAGCCCTGCCCTCTATCGCGTCTGTCAGTGTTCTGACCCTGTTGACGGCGGTGGATGGTGCGAGTCATGGGACCAAGCTCGTTGCACGTGGGGGAGAAGTTGAGGAAATCATCCCAGCGACTAGTCCTGTAGGAACCAAGGTTTGTGTGGAGGACCTCTTTTTCAACACGCCTGCCCGTCTCAAGTATATGAAGAGCCAACAGGCGGAGTTGTCTCATATCATTGATATTGTCAACCGTCTGGGCTTGGCCCATCCTGAGATTTCTTTTAGTTTAATCAGTGATGGCAAGGAAATGACACGAACAGCTGGAACTGGTCAACTGCGTCAAGCCATCGCAGGAATTTATGGTTTGGCGAGTGCTAAGAAGATGATTGAAATTGAGAATTCTGACCTAGATTTCGAAATTTCAGGCTTTGTGTCTCTGCCTGAGTTAACCCGAGCCAACCGCAACTATATCAGCCTCTTCATCAATGGGCGTTATATCAAGAACTTCCTGCTCAACCGTGCTATTCTTGACGGTTATGGAAGCAAGCTCATGGTGGGACGTTTTCCACTGGCTGTCATTCACATCCATATCGATCCTTATTTGGCTGATGTCAATGTGCATCCAACCAAACAAGAAGTGCGAATTTCCAAGGAAAAAGAACTGATGGCGCTAGTTTCAGAAGCTATTTCTAACAGTCTCAAGGAACAAGCCTTGATTCCTGATGCTTTAGAAAATCTTGCCAAATCGACCGTGCGCAATCGTCAAAAGGTAGAGCAGACCATTCTCCCACTCAGAGAAAATACGCTCTACTATGAAAAGACTGAGCCTACAAGACCCAGCCAAGTTGAGGTGGCTGATCATCAGGTTGAATTAACTGAGGAAGGGAAAGATTTAACCTTGTTTGCCAAGGAAACCTTGGACCAGCTGACTAGACCAGCAAAACTGCATTTTGCAGAGAGAAAGCCTGTTAACTACGACCAACTAGACCATCCGGAGTTAGATCTTGCTAGCCTCGATAAGGCTTATGATAAGCTGGAGCGAGAAGAATCATCCAGCTTCCCAGAGTTGGAGTTTTTCGGGCAAATGCACGGCACTTATCTCTTTGCCCAGGGGCGAGATGGGCTCTACATCATAGACCAACATGCGGCTCAGGAACGGGTTAAATACGAGGAATACCGTGAAAGCATTGGCAATGTTGACCAGAGTCAGCAACAACTCCTAGTACCCTACATCTTTGAATTTCCTGCGGATGATGCGCTTCGTCTCAAGGAAAGAATGCCTCTTTTAGAGGAAGTGGGTGTCTTTCTAGCAGAGTACGGGGAAAATCAATTTATCCTGCGTGAACATCCTATTTGGATGGCAGAAGAAGAGATTGAGTCAGGCATCTATGAAATGTGCGACATGCTACTCTTGACCAAGGAAGTTTCGATCAAGAAATACCGAGCAGAGCTGGCTATCATGATGTCCTGCAAGCGGTCTATCAAGGCAAATCATCGTATCGATGACCACTCAGCTAGACAGCTCCTCTATCAGCTCTCTCAATGTGACAATCCCTACAACTGCCCCCACGGACGTCCTGTTTTGGTGCATTTCACCAAGTCGGATATGGAAAAGATGTTCCGACGCATTCAGGAAAATCATACGAGTCTTCGTGAGTTGGGGAAATATTAAGAACACAAAAAGCCTTTGTTCCTTTTGAACAAGGCTTTTTAGTTTTTCTAAAGTGGGAACTTGATTGGACATGGGTAGCTTGACACGAAGTTTACACTTGCTTGACAAGACCAGTTCTAAAAAATATTGCGAAAACGGAATTAGGTGATTCAAGGTTTTCTAGAGTCATCTTTGTCAGAAGGATTCTTAAGACCAATCACCTTATCAAGATAACGTTGTTTGGTTTTGAGAGCCTTGCTGATAGCAATCGCTGAAGCAATCAAGAGAACGAAGGTCAGCCAAATCCAGGCGGTGAATTCGACTGGGAAACTAGAACCGGCTAAAAAGAGATAGATAGCCAGAGCTAAGACGAAAATATAAATCACTTGCCAGAGGCCAAAGGATTTAACCTCCTTATAGTATTTGTCCTTGTCTTCCTCCAAGATCACTTCTGTAGAAGCTTTTTCAGAATTTTCATCTAGTAGTAGATAGTCAGTTGTTACTTGGAAAATCTTGCTTAATTCAATGATTTTTTCGATTTCTGGAAGGACTTGTCCAGACTCCCATTTTGAGATGCTTTGCCGAGAAACATTAATTTGTTCTGCTAGCTTTTCCTGGGACCAACCTTTTTCCTTTCTGAGCTCAAATAGTTTTTCTGCGAGTTTCATCATTCTATCCTCCTTTTTCTACCTCTATCCTAACAATTTTTACTTATAATGAGAATACAATCTCCTGTACTATTTGTCAACCAGAGATTGCACCTTTTGTTGCAGTCTGTCTTAGGGAAATATGATATACTAGATAGGCAAAATAATGGAGAAAAATTATGTACGAATATCTAAAAGGAATCATTACCAAAATCACTGCCAAATACATCGTTCTTGAAACCAACGGTATCGGATATGTCTTGCATGTAGCCAATCCCTATGCTTACTCAGGTCAGGTCAATCAAGAAACTCAAATTTATGTGCACCAAGTTGTCCGTGAGGACGCACATCTGCTTTATGGTTTTCGATCAGAAGATGAGAAAAAGCTCTTTCTCAGCTTGATTTCGGTTTCTGGGATTGGTCCTGTATCAGCTCTTGCTATTATCGCTGCCGATGACAATGCTGGCTTGGTTCAGGCGATTGAGACTAAGAACATCACCTACTTGACCAAGTTCCCTAAAATTGGCAAGAAAACAGCCCAGCAGATGGTGCTAGACTTGGAAGGTAAGGTAGTCGTGGCTAGTGATGACCTTCCTGCCAAGGCGGCAGTGCAAACCAGCGCTGAAAACCAAGAACTGGAAGAAGCCATGGAAGCCATGTTGGCACTGGGCTACAAGGCAACTGAACTCAAGAAAATCAAGAAATTCTTTGAAGGAACGACAGATACAGCCGAGAACTATATCAAGTCAGCTCTTAAGATGTTGGTAAAATAGGAGAAGAGTATGCCAAAACGTTGTTCGTGGGTCAAGATGACCAATCCTCTCTACATCGCCTACCACGACCAGGAGTGGGGCAAGCCCCTTCATGACGACCGCGCTCTTTTTGAGTTGCTTTGTTTGGAAACTTATCAGTCGGGTCTATCTTGGGAAACGGTGCTAAACAAACGCCAAGGATTCCGAGAAGTATTTCACCACTACCAAGCCCAACGTGTCGCAGAAATGACAGATGGGGAGTTGGAAGCTTTGTTAGATAATCCAGCCATCATTCGAAATCGAGCCAAGATTTTTGCTACACGTGCCAACGCTCAAGCATTTTTACAAATCCAGAAAACCTACGGTTCCTTTGATGCCTACCTCTGGTCTTTTGTCGATGGAAAAACGATCGTGAATGATGTTCCTGACTATCACCTAGCGCCTGCTAAAACAGCCTTGTCTGAAAAGTTATCTCAAGATCTCAAAAAACGTGGTTTCAAATTCACAGGTCCAGTCGCAGTTTTAGCTTTTCTACAGGCGGCAGGTCTGATAGATGATCATGAGAATGATTGTGAGTGGAAAAGCGGAAGTTAGTGAGTCCAAGCGTCTAACTATCTGAGAATATAGAAAAAGCTGAGAAATTCCTCTCAGCTTTTTGATTATATGCTAGTAATTTTTATAGTGCAGTGAGAAATGTCAGTCCACCTAAGACAACGCCAGCTGAGTTTGGAATAATTAGTATCCAATCCTTCTTAGGTTCTTTTGTCCACCCGTAAATAACCCAAATTAAACAAGATACTGCTGCGGATAAAGGCTGGAATGGTTGAGCTTTGTTGCCTTGTAAATTGGCAAAAATTTGTGGGATGTAGGCGATAAATACAATAATCCCGATAAAGGCTCCAATTGAACCGACAATTTGATTTATTTTTTGTTTAGTCATATATACCTCCTTCAAAAAGATATCATAGAAATAAGCAAAATGCAATAAATTTAGACACAAATTGTAACGAAAATCAATACCAAAGCACAAAAATAGAGAAATTGTTTATTTTTTGTTATGGTCAAAGCGAATGACTTGCTCCTGTGCATCCACATAAGCGTGAACGCCAAAGGGCACAATGGCTCTTGGAGTTGCGTGGCCGACATTCAGATTATAGACAATCGGGATATTGCTGTCAATGATGTCCAGTATTGCTTCCTTATAGTCGTCATAAAAGGTTTCATCCATTGGCTTTCCGACCAAGAGCCCACTGATAACCTCAAATATTCCAGTTTTTTTCAAAGTTAGCAACATATTTTTGAAGTCATCAGGCTCAGGCTTTTCTTCGCTTGTTTCTAACAAGAGAATCTTTCCTTCCCAGTCGGATAAGTCAGGGAAGAGTTTGTACTTTTGGCAGAGCTCCGTGCTGTCTGCGTATCGAGAGTTGTCAAAGATATCGTAGAGAGATTCAAGACAACCGCCGAGAATTTCTCCCTCAAACTGAGCATTTCCTTGTAATAAGTCAAAACCTGTATTTACATGACTGATACGAGCTGTTCCCAGGGCCTTGGGACTAAAATCAGTTCGTTCCTCATACCAAACGTCGCTAGGGCGGATTTCTGAGATTTTTCCAGTCTCAATCAATTCTTTAAAGTAGTGAAGGCTATAGGGCAACATCTCCTTGTCCAATTCACAAATGTCTGCTAGAAAGGATTGACCATAAAAAGTCTTGATCCCTAGTTTATGCAACATAAGGTGGTTCATGGTTGTATCTGAGAAGCCAAGAAAAATCTTTTGTTTGATAACCTTCTGTAGTTGGTTATTTTCAAAAAAGTAGGGCAATAAACGATAGGTATCGTCCCCACCGATGGCGCATAGGATCATGTCGATGCTATCATCCGAAAAGGCCTGCATCAAATCCTCTGCACGCGCCTCAGGATGGTCCTTGATAAAGTCTAAACCCTTTAGCGAATGTTGCAAAAAGACAGGATTGAGTCCCAAATCCTTGAGACGTTGGATACCCAAGTCGACTTCGTGTTTGACAAAATCCTCTCCGATAACACCGCTAGACAAACTAACAATACCAATAGTAGAAACCATATCTCATCCTCCTAGAAATAGATTGAGCCTATTTTATCACAAAAGATGAGAGAAAACTACAATAATGAGACTCAGAAGTGCTATTGGATCTCAAGAAAGCAAGTGAAAAAGCAACCGCCTTTGCAGTTGCTTTTCGTTTTTCTAATCTCTAATCTCGCTAGATATGAGTTACTTGGTCAACTCTTGATTATAGGAGAGGGCTAAATCAATCCAGTAAGGAAGTTCTTTTTGACCTTCTATATCTAGGTCTATATAGCCATGATAACGTCGCCCTCTCATCAATGTAGTATGAGCTCCTATTCGGGGTAGAACTTGCTTTTCCATTTCTTTGCCAATTCTCACCATAACCAGTTCGTCCTTTCTGGAACTGACTGTAAGGACCATTTTCCCACGAATCATAAAGGCCAGGCCACCAAACAGTTTCTTTTCTTCTAACTCTTCTTCGAAAATTTGGGGAGGAAGTTTGAGTGCTAGAATTTTTCGAATCTGCTGAGCTAAAGATTGACTATATGCCATAGCTTTTCACTTTTCTTAATAACGTGATGGGCCCGCGCTTGCACTTCGGATATTGAAACGTTTCTTGAGATAGAAGCGAAGAGCGAGAAGGGCAGCTCCCAGGATAGCCAAAGGCAATGGAGCAAGGACTGGATTGAGGTTGGCTGGTAGGAAGCTTGTTGCAAAGAAGACAACCAACCAAAGGATCATAGAGGCCAGGATGACGAGGATTGATTTCCAGAATGGAGGACGTTGGCTACGATCTGTGTCTGGTCCATAGTACTGGTAGACAAAGTAGTACATCAAGTAGAAGGCAAGTCCTCCTACAAGTCCAACCAATAAGAGGGTAATCAACCCATAGCCAATAGCCTGATCTGTAGAGAAGAAGGTAGTTAGGGCGCTAACCAATGCAAAGAGACTGGTGATAAAAAGGGCTGAGTCCATAATCATGAGTTTTGGATCGTCATTTTCCTTAGGGTGCTCTTTTTCATATTGCTCCTTGACAGTGAAGCTGTGAGCCCAGTGGGTTGGAGCGCCATAGAGGGAACGAGCTGTCGTTCCTTTGGCTTGTTCTTCAAGGATTTTAGGAATAACTTCCTCAAAGATAGTCTTGATTTCAGCGTCTGTTTTGCCATCTTTGATAAATTGTTGGGTAGCGATGTGGATAAACTCTTGGTTTTTCTTGGTTAGTTTCTGTAAATCAATCTGAGACATAGGGATTCCTCTTAGAACCATTTTTTATGGATGAGATAGAGAGTGAGCGAAACACTCATAGCAAAGGCGATAAAGACGATTAACCAGAAGGCGTGAGGCTCGCCGTTTAGAGGGATTTCATTATCTTTAAAGTTCATCCCGTAGGCTGAGAAGATCATGGTTGGGACAGACATGACGATGGTCACGAGAGCCAGAGTTTTCATGATGTTGTTCTGGTTGTTGGAAATGATAGAGGCAAAGGTCTCTGTCATAGAGTGAAGGACATTTCCATAGATATCTGCCATCTCGATGGCCTGTTGGGTTTCAATCAGGGTATCCTCGAGTATATCCTCGTCCTCTAAGTATTTTTTGATATTGCTGGTTGCGCTGGTCAATTTCTTGATCACGCGCTCGTTTGTTTTCAGTGAGGCCTTGAAATAGACGATGGTCTTTTCCAATTCCATGAGTTCAATCAATTCCTCGTTTCGAGTGGATTTATGCAGTTGACTTTCGATTTGTTCGCTTTTGCGATCAATGGAACGAAGGGCAGTTAGATAAAGTTCGGCATTGCGATAAAGGAGTTGAAAGATAAAGCGTGACCGCATGAAGGTATAGAAATTACGCAACCTACGATTGATAAAGACATCAAGAACAGGGAGGGATTCCAAGCAGGTAGTGATAATGGTTTCCTCGGTGATGATAATCCCTAGCGGGATTGTTACGTAATAGGTGCGGTTGTTTCTCTCTTCTGTGACTGGAACGTCAACGATGATCAAAGTATACTCATCTTCGATGGTAATACGGGACATTTCTTCCGCATCGAGCGGTGCTCGAAGGTCGGCGATGTCAATGTTGAAGGCATTGGCGATTTCCAACGATTCATTTTGTGTAGGATTGACGAGGTTGATCCAAGTACCCGGTTCAAGCGTGTCTATCTCTTTAAATTCAGTTGTGGTTGAGAGAAAAACTTGTTTCATGTCCCCTGTCCTTTCCTACTATTCAGTGTTTGATTTTTTGCACCGTACTATTATACTATAAAAACAGTTTTTTGGGTAATAGAATTTCACATTTTTTGGTATAATGGAAAGCAATAATGGACTAGAAAGAACAAAGATGCAAGATAAAATTGTGATTCATGGGGCGCGTGCCCATAATTTAAAAAATATTGATGTGGAGATTCCGCGAGACAAGCTGGTTGTTGTGACCGGTTTGTCAGGTTCAGGGAAATCCAGTCTAGCTTTTGATACCCTCTATGCGGAGGGCCAACGTCGCTATGTAGAGAGCCTCTCAGCCTACGCTCGTCAGTTTTTGGGCAATATGGAAAAACCAGATGTGGATGCCATTGATGGTCTCAGCCCAGCTATTTCCATCGACCAAAAAACGACTAGCAAAAATCCTCGTTCGACCGTTGGAACGACGACTGAAATCAATGATTATCTGCGTCTCCTCTACGCACGTGTGGGGACGCCTTACTGTATCAATGGGCACGGGGCTATCAAGGCTTCTTCTGTGGAGCAAATTGTCGATAAGGTCTTGGAATTGCCAGAACGCCAGCGCCTGCAAATCTTAGCTCCTGTCATTCGTAAGAAAAAAGGGCAACATAAGAGCGTCATTGAAAAGGTTCAGAAAGATGGTTATGTCCGCGTCCGAGTGGATGGGGAGGTCTACGATGTGACCGAAGTTCCAGAGCTGTCTAAGAGCAAGCAACACAATATCGATGTTGTGGTAGACCGCATTGTCATCAAGGAGGGCATTCGTAGCCGTCTCTTTGATTCCATTGAGGCTGCCCTTCGTATCGCAGAAGGTTATGTGATTATCGACACTATGGACGATTCTGAGTTGCTCTTTTCTGAGCACTATGCCTGCCCGGTTTGTGGTTTTACTGTCCCAGAATTAGAGCCTCGACTCTTCTCCTTCAATGCTCCTTTTGGATCTTGTAGTGAGTGTGACGGTTTGGGCATCAAGCTAGAGGTGGATGTTGACTTGGTGGTTCCTGATACCAGTAAAACTTTGCGTGAGGGAGCATTAGCACCTTGGAATCCTATCTCATCCAACTACTATCCAAATATGCTAGAGCAGGCCATGACAGCCTTTGGAGTGGATATGGATAAGCCTTTTGAGGACTTGTCAGAAGAAGACAAGAACTTGATTCTCTATGGGTCTGATGGCAAGGAATTCCATTTCCACTATGAGAATGAATTTGGTGGTGTGCGCGATATCGATATTCCTTTTGAGGGAGTTGTCAATAATATCAAGCGTCGTTACCATGAGACTAACAGTGACTACACGCGTACCCAGATGCGTCTCTACATGAATGAGCTAACCTGCGGAACATGTCATGGCTACCGTCTCAATGACCAGGCCTTGTCGGTACGTGTGGGTGGTGAGCACGGACCGCATATCGGAGAAATCTCAGACCTGTCTATCGCAGACCACTTGGAGTTGGTGAGTCAGCTGACCTTGTCTGAAAATGAAGCCATCATCGCCCGTCCTATTCTCAAGGAAATCAAGGATCGCTTGACTTTCCTCAATAACGTAGGTCTTAACTATTTGACTCTGTCACGTTCGGCAGGAACCCTTTCAGGTGGTGAGAGTCAGCGTATTCGCTTGGCAACCCAGATTGGGTCCAACCTATCAGGCGTCCTCTATATCCTAGATGAGCCGTCTATTGGTCTCCACCAGAGGGATAATGACCGCCTGATTGCCAGTCTGAAAAAGATGCGTGATTTGGGCAATACTCTCATCGTGGTGGAACACGACGAAGATACCATGCGCGAGGCGGATTATCTGATTGACGTTGGTCCTGGTGCGGGAGCCTTTGGTGGGGAGATTGTCGCTGCAGGAACGCCCAAGCAGGTGGCTCGCAACAGTAAGTCTATCACAGGTCAGTATTTGTCAGGGAAACGTGCCATTCCAGTGCCAGCAGAGCGCCGTGCCGGAAATGGTCGCTTTATCGAAGTGACGGGAGCGCGTGAGAACAACTTGCAAAATATCACTGCTCGTTTCCCATTAGGAAAATTCATCGCAGTGACAGGTGTGTCAGGTTCAGGGAAGTCGACCTTGATCAACAGTATCCTCAAAAAAGCCATTGCTCAAAAACTCAATCGCAACTCAGACAAGCCTGGCAAGTTTAAAACCATCACAGGGATTGAGCATGTAGACCGCTTGATTGATATTGACCAGAGCCCAATCGGACGAACGCCAAGGTCTAACCCTGCTACCTATACAGGAGTTTTTGACGATATACGTGACCTCTTTGCCCAGACAAATGAGGCCAAGATTCGAGGCTACAAGAAGGGCCGTTTCAGTTTCAACGTCAAGGGTGGTCGTTGTGAAGCCTGCTCAGGTGACGGGATTATCAAGATTGAGATGCACTTCTTGCCAGATGTATACGTGGCTTGTGAAGTCTGCCACGGAACCCGCTACAATAGTGAAACCCTTGAAGTCCATTACAAGGAAAAAAATATCTCGCAGGTCTTGGACATGACCGTCAACGATGCGGTGGAATTCTTCCAACATATTCCTAAGATTCAACGCAAACTTCAGACTATCAAGGATGTGGGGCTGGGCTATGTAACGCTAGGGCAACCGGCTACCACCCTTTCTGGAGGAGAAGCTCAGCGTATGAAGTTGGCTAGTGAACTCCACAAACGCTCGACAGGAAAATCTTTCTACATTCTGGATGAGCCTACGACAGGGCTTCATACTGAGGATATCGCTCGCTTGCTTAAAGTCTTGGCTCGCTTTGTCGACGATGGAAATACAGTCCTCGTCATCGAGCACAATCTGGATGTCATCAAGACGGCAGACCATATTATCGATTTGGGTCCTGAGGGCGGTGTCGGTGGCGGAACCATCATCGCAACTGGAACCCCAGAAGAAGTAGCAGCCAACGAAGCCAGCTACACAGGACACTATTTGAAAGGAAAGTTACATCATGAATAAACGTGTGCAAGCATTTCTAGCTAAAATGCAAGAAAAAGAACTAGATGGTATCATCATCAACAACCTTAAAAACGTCTATTATTTGACTGGTTTTTGGGGTTCAAATGGAACAGTCTTTATCAGCCGTGACCGTCAGATTTTGGTGACAGACTCTCGCTATATCATTGCAGCCAAGCAAGAAGTGACAGGTTTTGAGATTGTGGCTGACCGTGATGAGTTGGCTGTCATTGCAGGCATCGTTAAGGATATGGGCTTGTCTCGCGTCGGTTTTGAAGACGAGATTTCGGTTTCTTATTACCACCGTATGCAGGCTGCTTTTGCAGGTTTGGACTTGCTTCCGCAGACTCAGTTTGTAGAAGCGCTTCGTATGATTAAGGATGAGGCGGAGATTGCGACTATTCGTAAGGCTTGTTCTATCTCAGACCAAGCTTTCCGCGATGCACTTGACTTTATCAAACCAGGAAAAACTGAAATTGAGATTGCCAACTTCCTTGATTTCCGCATGCGTGAGCTAGGAGCGGCAGGCTTGTCCTTTGATACAATCCTAGCAAGTGGCATCAACTCTTCCAAACCTCATGCCCATCCAATGCACAAACCGGTTGAGGCAGGAGAAGCCATCACCATGGACTTCGGCTGTCTCTACGACCACTATGTCAGTGATATGACACGGACCGTCTACCTCGGTCATGTCAGTGACGAGCAGGCAGAAATTTACAATACTGTCCTGAAAGCCAACCAAGCCTTGATTGACCAGGCTAAGGCAGGATTAGGTTTCCGCGACTTTGACAAAATCCCTCGCGATATTATCATCGAGGCAGGCTATGGTGACTACTTTACCCACGGTATTGGACACGGTATCGGACTGGATATTCACGAAGAACCTTACTTTAGCCAAACTTCCAAAGAAGTCATTAAATCCGGTATGGTCTTGACTGATGAACCAGGTATTTATATTGAAGGAAAATACGGCGTTCGTATTGAAGATGATATCTTAATTACAGATAACGGTTGCGAATTGTTGACTCTAGCTCCAAAAGAATTAATTGTTATTTAAGAAAATTATGATAAATCATTGACTTTTATATTTTAAAGGTTTATACTGAAAGACGAAAACGGTAGGTGAGGCTACCATAGGGATACGGATGACTACCGCAAAGCAGTGGAGACACTACTCGTTGGTCAACAGTCCTGGTCGCGAAGGCCAAGACTAAGCTCATTACATCGCCCTATGGAGTTAAAGCTTGAACGAAAAAACAGATAATTAGTTTTTTAATCCTGCCATTTTATGGTGGGATTTTCTACTGTTTTAGAACAAGGAAAGGAGACAGACGATGCAAATTGACGATCATCCAGAACCGCACATACACAGCCAATCGCTGATTTGTGTCGTTCTGCCCTTATAAAGTGATTGGTCTCTGTGTATGAAACACATCATTCATACAGATAGGAGAAACCAATGAAAACTACAAAAGAAAGATTAGCAGCAGCTATTCACACACCTTTAAAAGAAACTCTATCTTTTTATAAGACAAGTCTAACAGGCTTGACTGAGGAGCAGGTGGAGAAAAATCGTGACCTATATGGCGAAAACACCATCACTAAGGGTCAAGAAGACAGTATCCTTAAAAAGATTTACGAATCTATTATCAATCCATTTACAATCATCCTGCTGGTCATCGCTATGATCTCCATGGTGACCAACGTCTGGTTGGCGAAGCCTGGACAAGAAGATCCGACGACCTCTATCATCATCGTTGTTCTCGTTCTAATCTCTGGTGGCATACGCTTTGTCCAAGAATTGCGGAGTGACAAGGCTGCGACCAATCTATCAAAAATGATTGTGAATACAGCTACGGTTATTCGCGAAGGCCAGAGTTTAGAGATCGCAATTGAAGATTTGGTCGTTGGAGATATAGTCAAATTGAGTGCTGGGGACATGATTCCAGCAGACCTCCTTTTGATTGAATCACGTGATTTCTTTGTCCAACAGTCTGGTTTGACAGGTGAAAGTGACTCGGTTGAGAAACTAGCCTTGTCAAAAATGAGTCAGTCAAACTTTGATAGTCTGCTAGAAGCAGAAGCGCTCGCCTTTATGGGAACCAACGTGATATCAGGAAGTGCCAAGGCTTTGATTCTAGCGGTCGGTGATGATACCATGATGGGAGAAATCGAGCAGACTCTCAATACTTATGACGAGCCTACCTCTTTCGAACGGGATATGAACAGTATCTCCTGGCTTTTAATCCGTTTGATGTTGGTCATGGTTCCCATCGTGTTTCTCTCCAATGGTTTGACGGATGGAGATTGGTTAGAGGCTGGCGTATTTGCTTTGAGCGTGGGTGTCGGGCTTACACCTGAGATGCTTCCCATGATCATCACGGCCAGTCTAGCAAAAGGCTCCATTATCATGGCCAAGGAAAAAGTCGTCATCAAAAAACTCAATGCCATACAAGATCTAGGTGCTATTGATATCCTGTGTACGGATAAAACGGGAACCCTCACCCAAGACGAAATTGTCCTTGAATATCCTTTGGATATACATGGAGATTTGGATTTGTCTGTGTTGAGACGAGCCTACCTCAATTCCTATTTTCAAACCGGTTTGAAAAACTTGATGGACCGTGCCATTATCAGTAGAACTGAAAAAGAAGCTAAAGAACACGCTATTCTACAAAATTTGGATACTAGCTTCCAAAAAATAGATGAATTGCCCTTTGATTTTGAACGCAGACGGATGAGTGTCATCGTCAAGGATGAAAACGAAGTTGTTAGTTTGGTAACCAAGGGTGCCCTAGAGGAAATGCTTGCAATTTCAACCCATGTGGAATATCAAGGCCAGATTAGCCCTCTGACGGATGATATCCGAGTGGAAATCTTAAAAGAAGTGGACCAACTCAATCAACAGGGCTTACGAGTCTTGGGAGTCGCCTATAAAACAGGCCTAAAAGAAGATTTTGCTTACTCCGTTGAAGATGAAAAGGAGATGATTCTAACAGGATATCTTGCCTTTCTAGATCCACCAAAACCATCAGCAGCCCCTGCTATCCAAGCTTTATTGGAGCATGGTGTTCAAACCAAAATCTTGACGGGGGACAATGAGAAGGTAACACAAGCAGTATGCGAAAAAGTTGGTTTAGACGTTGATCAAATCTTGTTGGGTTCTGATATTGATGCTATGACGGACGAAAAGTTGGCCCAAGCAGTTGAGAAGGTGACTGTCTTTGCCAAACTCTCTCCTGATCAAAAAGCACGAATCATTTTACAAATCAAATCGAATGGACATTGTGTCGGCTATATGGGAGATGGAATCAATGATGCCCCTTCTATGAAAGTGGCAGATGTGGGGATTTCTGTTGATACAGCAGTAGATATTGCCAAAGAAACGGCTGATGTCATTTTGCTAGATAAGGATTTGATGGTGCTTGAAAAAGGGCTGGTTGAAGGACGGAAAGTCTATGCTAATATGACCAAATATATCAAGATGACGGTCAGCTCTAATTTCGGGAACATTTTCTCTCTGTTAGTGTCTGGTATCTTTTTACCTTTCCTTCCTATGGCTCCGATTCACTTGATTGTGTTAAATCTAGTCTATGATCTTTCTTGCATTGCCTTGCCATTTGATAATGTGGATGAAGACTTCTTGAAGAAGCCTCATAAGTGGGAGGCTCAGTCCATTACTCGCTTTATGATTTGGATGGGTCCGATTTCTTCTGCCTTTGATATTTTGACCTTTATCTTGCTCTATTTTGTCATTGTCCCAATGGCGACAGGTCATGCTTATGTTCATGGAGCAGATTCTGAAAGGGGCTTTATCATCTTGTTCCAGACTGGTTGGTTCATTGAATCCATGTGGTCCCAAACCATGGTTATCCATATGCTTCGTTCAGCAAAGCTTCCTTTCTTACAAAGTCGTCCATCATGGTTTGTTCTTGGAACAACCTTGCTAGCAGCTAGCTTTGTGACCTTCCTTCCCTACTCTTCAATTGCTAGCCTGCTTCATTTAACCCCTTTGGAACCAATTTATTTCCTCTTTTTGCTTTTGATCATCGTTCTCTATATGATCAGTGTTACAGTAGTGAAACGAATCTATATCAAAAAATTTAAAAGTTGGCTATAAATTGATTTTGTCAAGAAAAAAGTACGAAAATCGCTAAAAAAGTTAAATTTTTTTAAAAATAGGTCGCAAGTCGGATGTTTTTTATGGTATAATAGATTAAACTGATAGTAACATGTAGCGAAAGGGGTAGGCACATGATTAAGATTTATACCGTCTCCAGTTGCACAAGCTGTAAGAAAGCGAAGACTTGGCTCAACGCACACCAGTTAAGTTATAAAGAACAAAACCTTGGTAAAGAAGGGATTACGAGAGAAGAACTACTTGATATTCTGACAAAGACAGATAATGGAATTGCCAGCATTGTATCATCAAAAAACCGCTATGCGAAAGCTTTAGGAGTTGACATCGAAGATTTGAGTGTCAATGAAGTACTCAACTTAATCATGGAAACACCACGGATCTTAAAAAGTCCTATTCTAGTTGACGAGAAGCGTTTGCAGGTCGGTTACAAAGAAGATGATATCCGTGCCTTTTTACCACGCTCTGTCCGTAATGTAGAAAATGCAGAAGCACGTTTGCGTGCAGCTCTATAAACATCGAGGCTGGGGTATCTCCTAGCCTTGTTCATTTTTTATCAAAAAATTATGTGAGGAATTATGAAAAAGATAGTAATTGGCGCAGCTACTCTCCTCCTGCTACTTGCAGGATGTGGCCAAAAGAAGGAAACGACATCCAGTTCAAAACATGAATCCGAGACACTCCAGTCTACTCTGCCAGTTTTGGAAAATGCTGAAAAAAATACGGTTGTGACCAAGACTTTGATTTTCCCTGAGTCAGGAGATGGCGTCAAGCAAACGCAAACCATTACCTATAAAGGGAAACAATTTCTAAAATTGGTTATTCGGCAGATACGGCCCTTAAGTGAGGAATTGAAATCCTTTATCGCTGACCACGGTCTTGAAGAAACTCAAAAAGCTCTTTTAGAAGCAGAAGAAAAGGATGAAATGCTTCAGGAAGCGCGCAAATTGGCAGGTTTTACACTTGAAACCAAACTGCTCAGTGAGACTGAAATCCAGACCACAACGACCTATGATTTACAAGTCTTGGATGTCAAAAAGGCGTCACAGACAGATTATTTGAAAAATCTTGGCTTAGAGACTCTTTTGAAAAATGAACCAAGCCAATATATCGCAGACAGAGTGGCAAATGGTGCGACAGAACAGTAAGAAAATCCAAATAAATGGATTGACTTAATTGTAGAACGTAAGGAAATATGCTATAATAGTACTATTCTAAGGAAAGAGGGTGTTAGAATGGGATTTACTGAAGAAACTGTACGTTTTAAATTGGATGATTCCAACAAGAAGGAAATCAGTGAAACGTTGACAGATGTCTATGCTTCTCTGAATGAAAAGGGTTATAATCCGATAAATCAAATCGTCGGTTATGTATTGAGTGGAGACCCTGCCTACGTTCCTCGTTATAACAATGCACGAAATCAAATCCGTAAGTATGAGCGTGATGAAATTGTTGAAGAACTGGTACGCTACTACCTTAAGGGACAAGGAGTCGATCTATAATCTATGAGAATTATGGGATTGGACGTTGGTTCAAAAACGGTAGGTGTGGCCATTAGCGATCCACTAGGCTTCACCGCTCAAGGACTTGAAATCATCCAGATTAATGAGGATCAGGGCCAGTTTGGTTTTGACCGTATCAAGGAATTGGTTGATAGCTATAAGGTGGAACGTTTTGTAGTAGGTCTGCCTAAAAACATGAACAATACCAGCGGTCCGCGAGTGGAAGCCAGTCAAGCCTATGGTGCCAAGCTAGAAGAACTCTTTAATTTGCCAGTAGACTATCAGGATGAGCGTTTGACGACAGTCGCAGCTGAGCGTATGTTGATTGAGCAGGCTGACATCAGTCGCAACAAGCGAAAAAAAGTCATTGATAAGTTGGCTGCTCAGCTGATTTTGCAAAATTATTTAGATAGAAAATTTTAAGACAGAGGAGAAACTATGTCACACGATCACAACCATGACCACGAAGAACGTGAATTGATTACACTAGTAGACGAGCAAGGAAATGAAACCTTGTTTGAAATTCTTTTGACCATCGATGGGAAAGAAGAATTTGGTAAAAACTATGTTCTTCTAGTGCCAGTTAACGCAGAAGAAGATGAAAATGGTGAAGTTGAAATCCAAGCCTACTCATTCATCGAAAATGAAGACGGAACAGAAGGCGAATTGCAACCAATCCCAGAAGACTCAGAAGACGAATGGAACATGATTGAAGAAGTCTTCAACAGCTTTATGGAGGAGTAAAAACATCCAGTGGATGTTTTTAGCCCTGCGCCAGAAATTAGAAACGCAGGAACGTTCGGGGGACGTTTTTACCCCAGTTCCTTGAAATAAGAGAGAACTGGTAAGTCCGGGGAATATTTTTACCCTTACGCTAAAAATAAAGACCGTAAGTAAGTCCAGTGGACGTTTTTAGCCCACGTTGAAATTCATAGTAGCTAGTGATTAGCTAACCAGGTAAGAGGTCGGGATTTTAGTTCCAACCTCGCTTTTTATTTGTAATCATACTTTGATGCGGTAGTTGATTGGACTTTTGTTAAGGAGACATGTATGTTTGAAGTAGAAGAATGGCTTCATAGTCGAATTGGTTTAAATTTTAGATCTGGACTTGGACGAATGCAGCAAGCAGTGGATTTGCTGGGGAATCCTGAGAGGACTTATCCTATTATCCACGTAACAGGGACTAACGGTAAGGGGTCAACTATTGCCTTTATGAGGGAGTTGTTTGTTGCTCATGGTAAAAAAGTTGGTACTTTTACTTCTCCTCATATCATCAGTATCCATGATCGAATCTGTATCAATGGACAACCCATCGCAGATGAAGACTTTATCCGTATAGCTAGCCAAGTCAAAGAGATGGAAAAGACTCTTTTAGAAACACATGACCAATTGTCTTTTTTTGAGTTGTTGACCTTGATTGCTTTGATCTATTTTAAAGAGCAAAGAGTTGACCTAGTCCTGCTAGAAGTGGGGATTGGTGGTCTGCTTGACACGACTAATGTTGTAACAGGAGAGATCGCAGTTATTACTTCCATTGGGTTAGATCATCAGGAGACCTTGGGCGATAGTCTGGAGGAAATAGCAGAGCAGAAAGCTGGTATTTTCAAGTCTGGCAAGAAGGCGGTCATTGCCAAGCTTGCTCCAGAAGCGGAGTTTGTTTGTCAAAAAAGAGCAAAAGAGTTGGACGTAGACCTTTATCAAGCTGGGCAAGACTTCGCTTTGAAAACTGGAAATTTCTCAAGCAGCCTAGCAAGCTTTTCCCAGCTTGAAATCGGTTTGGAAGGTGCTTATCAGCAAGAAAATGCCGCCTTGGCTTTACAAACCTTTCTTCTATTTATGGCGTCAAGAGAGGAAAGGGTCGAAGAAGAGCTTACCAGACAGGCCTTGAAAGAAACACATTGGGCGGGTCGATTGGAACGGATTCGTCCGCAAATCTACCTAGATGGAGCTCACAATCTTCCAGCCTTAACCCGTCTGGTCGAGTTTATTCAGGAAAAAATCCAGCAAGGCTTCCAAGTTCAAATCCTTTTTGGCGCCCTTAAACGTAAGGATTATCAGGGGATGCTAGGCTATCTAACGGAGCAGTTGCCTCAGGTGGAACTTAAGGTAACAGGCTTTGACCACCAAGGCTCTCTGGATGAAAAGGATGTGGCGGGTTATGATTTGATTCCCTCCTATGGGGACTTTATCAGAGAATTTGAAGATAAGGCCAATGACCAGGACTTGCTTTTCGTGACGGGCTCCCTCTACTTTATCTCGGAAGTGCGAGCGAGTTTGTTAAGGAGCGATGAGATTAGTTGACCTTCTAGGTTTAAGTTGCTATACTGTAGCTAGGAGGTATATCTGGAAACGATTCCAGCAAAACATTGGCACAAAAGAAAGGAAATCGCTATGAAAACGAAAACATTCACACTTTCTATTGCTTCCCTAGCAATTCTTAGTCTTTTAGCAGCTTGTGGACCTAAGGCACAAGCCCCTACTCAGCAATCATCTTCTCAACAAGAATCATCTTCTAGTGCTGCTACAAGTGCTAGTCAACCACAAACGTCCTCAAGTCAGGACACTACTGTAGCTCAACCTACGAACATCGATGGTACCTATACTGGAAAAGATGAGAATGACCAAATCACTCTTGTTGTAACAGGTAAAACTGGTATATGGACTGAGGTCGAGCCAGATGGAGATAAGGAAATCAAGCAAGTCAGCTTTGAACCAGAAAATCAACGTGTTATTATCGGTGATGATGTCAAGATTTACGCAGTTAATGGTAATCAATTGATTATCGACGATATGGACCGAGAGGCATCTGACCGAGTGGTATTAACTAAGCAATAATGATTAAGTAAAAGTTCCAATGAGATGAAAGCTATCTTTTTGGAGCTTTTTTTCTTGAAAAAGTGGCTGGCTGTTCTTTACTAACTTTTTACTTAAAGCGCTTACAAATATTTGTAAAACTTCTTATAAGGTCGTATACTTATAGTAAATAATCAAATAGCGCAAAGACGCAGGAGGAAAAGCATATGGCTACATTTTACGTTCCATCAGTTAACCTTATCGGTAAAGGTGTTGTAAATGAAGTAGGTCCGTATATCAAGGAACTGGGGTATAAGAAGGCCCTTTTGGTGACAGATAAGTTCATCGAAGGCAGTGATATTTTACCTAAGGTCCTAAAACCACTAGATGCTGAAGGGATCGAATATGTGATCTTTAGCGATGTTGAGCCAAATCCGACTTGCAAGAACGTCAGAGACGGAGTGGCTGCCCTGAAAGAGCATGGATGTGACTTCATCATCAGTCTTGGGGGAGGATCTCCACAGGATGCGGCTAGTTGTATCTCTATCATTGCTACAAATGGTGGAAAACCTCAAGACTATGAGGGTCTCCACAAGTCTGCTGAAAAAGGGTTGCCAGTGGTTGCTATCAATACAACAGCTGGAACTTCAGCAGAAATCACCATTAACTATGTCATTACTGACGAAGAACGCAAGGTCAAGATGGTAATGGTTGATAAGAACAGCCTCGCCCTTATCTCTGTCAATGATCCAGAACTCATGCTTTCAAAACCGAAAGGATTGACAGCAGCGACAGGTATGGATGCTCTTACCCATGCTGTCGAAGCCTTGGTAACACCAGGTGCTTATAATGTGACCAAGAAACTCTCTATCGGAGCTATTGAGCTCATCAAGGAGTACCTTCCTCGTGCTGTAGCTAATGGACAAGATATCGAAGCGCGTGAGGCTATGGTCAATGCCATCTTCCTCGGTGGTATGAGCTTTAACAATGCTGGTTTGGGCTACGTTCACTCTATGGCTCACCAACTCGGTGCAGTATATAATTTACCGCATGGTGTCTGCTGTGCCATGCTTCTCCCTGTTGTAGAACGTGAAAATGCCAAACGTGTACCAGAAGCTTTCCGCAATGTAGCCAAGGCTTTGGGACTCCATGTGGAAGGGAAAACAGACCAAGAATGTGCTGACTATGCTATTGCTGAAATTGAAAAACTGTCTGAAACAGTAGGTATTCCGAAGAAACTAACTGAACTCGGTATCCAAGAAAAAGACTTTGACTTTGACTACCTTTCTAAGAATGCTTTGATTGATGCATGTGCGCCGGGCAATCCATTTATGCCAACCTTGGAAGAAACTATAGCTCTCTACAAAGAACTCTTCTAATTCATAAAGTGAAAAGAAGCTAAATAATGCTGGAAAGAACTATCATTTTGGTAGTTCTTTTTAAGTCTCTTAATATCTTAGTTAAAAATATAAAAAGGTAAAAGGTTGCCATCTACCCCTGAACTGAGGTATACTAGTAGAAACAGTAGTTTATCAAGCAGTTAAGGAGAATGTTAGAAAAGGAAAGGAATGTATGACAGCTAGAAAATTGCAGCTACTCATGTCCAAATATGGTTTTAGTATTACCATCATGTTGACAGAGTTGTTTCTCGTCTTTGGTTTATTTCTCTATCTAGGGCAGATGGCCCCGATTCTCTGGATTATCCTTGTCATTTTAGTAAGCTTAGCGACCATTGTATCGATTGTCAATCGGTCTATGAATCCTGAGAGTAAGGTAACATGGCTGTTAGTAGCCTTTGTGCCAGTATTTGGCCCCTTGCTCTATATCATGTTTGGAGAACGCCGTTTATCTAAAAGAGAAATGAAGCAACTAAAGCAGCTCCAATCAATGGTTGACCGAGAGGACAATAGCAGAGCCCTCCGTTTGGAGTTAAAGGAAGAGGATAAGTCGGCTTACGGCGTCATCAAATCTCTCCTCAGCATGGACACGAATGCGGATGTCTATAATCGAACAGATACCCATTTCTTCCCTTCAGGGGAAAGCATGTGGCATCAGATGCTAGAGGATCTCAAAAAAGCGGAGAAGTTTATCTTTCTCGAATACTATATCATCGAAGAAGGGTTGATGTGGAATAGTATTTTGGAGATTTTGGAAGAAAAGGCGGCTCAAGGAGTAGAAGTGAAGCTTCTCTATGATGATATTGGTTGTATGGCAACCTTGCCTGGAGATTACACCATCCAGCTTCGTGGCCGAGGGATTGAAGCCCACAAATTTAATAAGGTGATTCCACGTTTGACCGTTGCTTATAACAACCGTGATCACCGTAAAATCATGATTATCGATGGTCAAATTGCCTATACAGGTGGTGTTAATCTGGCAGATGAGTATATCAACCATATCGAACGCTTTGGCTATTGGAAGGATAGCGGTATTCGCCTAGATGGACCGGCTGTTAAGGCTTTTACTAGACTCTTCTTATCCACTTGGTATATCAATCGTGGGGAAATTAGCGATTTTGACCAATACCATCTCGAAAATCAACCTAGAGATGGGATGGGGCTTTGTATCCCTTACAGTAGCGGACCAAAACCTATCTACCGAGCCCAAGTTGGAAAAACGGTCTATCAAAACCTTATCAATCAAGCTACAGATTACGTCTATATCACGACTCCTTATCTGATCGCTGACTATGATCTAACCGAGAGTATTAAAAATGCAGCTCTGAGAGGAGTAGATGTGCGAATTGTGACGCCATGTATCCCAGATAAGGAGATTATCCAATTGGTTACTCGCGGAGCCTACCCTGACTTGCTATCTGCTGGAGTTCGCATTTACGAGTACAGTCCGGGATTCCTTCATAGCAAGCAAATGCTTGTCGATGGAGAGGTGGCAACTGTGGGGACCATCAATTTTGACTATCGTAGCTTGCTCCACCACTATGAAAATGGCGTTTTGCTTTATAAAACGCAGTCTATCATCGATATTGAGAGGGACTTCAAAGAGATTTTTAAAGTTTCTCAAGAAATCTATCCCCATACAATCAAAACAAGCTGGTATCAAAGCCTGATCAAGGAAATTGTCCAGTTGTTTGCGCCCATGCTCTAATTATCCATCAAGATCTAGCTCAAGGCTGGATCTTATTTTTGTCTTTTTGCGAATAGATAAGCAGGAGGATGAAAATGCTAAATCAAGAAGAACATGATTTTATCCTAGAGTTTCAAACAAGCAGTTTACACCGTTTTCGAGAGATTGAACGCTATGCTGAGCTAGATAAGAAGTTAAGGAAATATCAATCCTTAGCTGACATTCCTGTAAGATTTTGATATACTAAAACAGATAAACTTACTAGGAGAAATTGAATGAACGTATACGAGGAAAAAGACGAACAGCTAGAAGAATTTCGATACCAGTATCGGGAACGGCTGGATCAAGAGTCTGAATTTGGACTGGAGCGAGGCAAGAAGAAACGAACTCCACTTCCGTTTTTTAGTGTGGCAATTTGGAGTCTGGCTGCTACAGCTGTTTCTGTAATGTTGCCTCTGATCTTTGGTTTGGTGAGCCCCCAACAGATGCAAGATCTTTATACTGGTTGGGCGCTACATCAGAGTGGGCAGATTTACACGGATTATTATGGTTCAAATGGACTGCTTTATTACGTACTAATCTATCTCTCTCAAGGGAGTATTCTTTTTGCTTTGGTGGAGTGGTTGGCCTTGTTCGGAGCTGGTGTTTTTCTATTTAAATCCGCAGATACCTTGACAGGTCAGGGAGAGCAGGCTAGACAGCTTTTGTTGGTTTTCTATCTGCTTGTGGGCAGTCTGGGATTTGGTGGTAGCTATGCAGTGGCTGTGGCCTTGCCTTTTCTATTTTATAGTTTTAGCCTAGTGGCTGACTATCTGGATGATCCAAGTAACGATAAAGGTTTCTTGCGAGTTGGGATGAGTTTAGCATTAGCTTTCTTTCTATCACCTATTCCCACAGCTTTGTTTGCAGCCACACTTGCCTTAAGTTTGTTTGGATTTAATATTGCCAAGCGTAAATTTGTTCATGGTTTGTATCAATTTTTCGCATCAGCTCTAGGATTTTCTCTCCTTTTTTATCCAATTGGCTATTATACAGTCTTAACAGGAACTTTTGGTGATGCGATTAGCCATACTTTGTATCCAATAGATACGCTTAGTCTATTTTCAAATGCCAATCTTATGGAGAATGCTGCTTTCTATGGTTTGCTATCCATCGGTATTGGAATTCTGACATTGATCTTTTCAGGATTGTTTCAATCTAAACCAGCTAAACAATCTGCTGTCTCAATAGGCGCTGTTTTAGGATTATTAGTAACTCTTGCTTTGTTAATTTTTTCAAAGGAACCTTTGCATGGCTCACGTTTGGCAGCAATTTTGCCCTTTCTGACATTGTTATTGTTAACCAACATCAAAGAAGGAAGCCCTGATCGTATCAGTCGTAGTAGACGAAGAGTTCGCTCTTCATCACTCTTTGGTCGCTACCTCAAGGGAAATTTCTATCTACCATTAGTTGCGATAGTCTATTTACTTTTCCTACCTGTTTTGAGTCGCTATATTTCGCATCCAAGTACTTATCAGGAACGTGAGCAGCTTGCTAGCTTGGTCAAACAGCAAACGAGTTCCGAGGATCGTGTCTATGCTTGGGATAATCGGCCGGATTTCTACCGCGCAAGTGAACGCTTGGCACCAAGCTCTCTAGTGACACCAACACTCTATACTGCAAGCGACGAGAATAAAACGAAACTAGTCAATGACTTGAAAGAAAATCAACCGAAGATGATTTTGGTCAATCAAAAGGTTGCCTTGTGGTCGGATGTAGAGAGCCTACTTAGTGAAAAATACGAGCTTGTTCAGACGGATAGTAAGGAATTCAAGCTTTATAAATCTAAATAACAAATCAATATCTTGTGTATTTTTAAAAATTTTCGAATTTTTAACACAAGATATTGATTTTTCTTTTTAGAGTGGTATAATATCATTTAAGAAGAAAAATAGAAAAGAGCCTGGATATGATTGTATTAGAAGAAAACCTTGCAACCGTTCCCACTTTGTTCGTTGAAAAACGAGATGGTAGACGTGTAGTGTTTGATATAGACAAGATTGACAAAGCTCTCCACAAGGCGGCTGACAAAGTCATGGATGTGACACCCTTGGTCGAAAAACGTCTAAATGGGCTGCTTGAGCGTATTGTTGCGGAAATTCACAGCCGCTTCCCTCAAGGTGTCAAGATTTACGAAATTCAAAATGTCGTAGAGCATGAACTCCTTGAAGCCAAAGAGTATGCGCTGGCTGAGGAGTATATCACTTATCGGACACAAAGGGATTTTGAGCGCTCAAAAGCGACAGATATCAACTTTAGTATCCATAAACTTCTCAATAAAGATCAAGCAGTTGTTAATGAAAATGCTAATAAAGACAGCGATGTCTTCAACACCCAGCGTGATTTGACAGCAGGGATTGTTGGGAAGTCGATCGGGCTGCAAATGCTTCCTAAGCACGTAGCCAATGCTCACCAAAAAGGGGATATCCACTATCATGACTTGGACTACAGCCCCTACACTCCGATGACCAACTGCTGTTTGATTGATTTTAAAGGCATGTTGGAAAATGGTTTTAAGATTGGAAATGCAGAGGTAGAGAGTCCCAAGTCTATCCAGACTGCGACAGCTCAAATTTCACAAATCATCGCCAATGTTGCTTCTAGTCAGTACGGGGGCTGTTCAGCTGACCGTATCGATGAAGTCTTGGCTCCGTATGCAGAGAAGAATTACCAAAAACACCTCAAGGATGCAGAAGAGTGGGTCTTGCCTGAAAAACGGGAAGATTACGCATGGAAGAAAACGCAGAAAGATATCTACGATGCCATGCAATCTCTCGAGTATGAAATCAACACTCTCTTCACTTCAAATGGGCAAACACCTTTTACTTCACTAGGTTTTGGTCTAGGAACTAGTCGTTTTGAACGGGAAATTCAAAAAGCTATCTTGACCATTCGTATCAAGGGTCTTGGTTCAGAACATCGAACAGCCATCTTCCCTAAACTTATCTTTACGCTTAAAAGAGGACTCAACTTAGAGGAAGGTTCACCTAACTATGACATCAAACAGTTGGCCCTCGAGTGTGCAACCAAGCGGATGTACCCAGATGTCTTGTCCTACGATAAGATTATCGAGTTGACTGGTTCTTTCAAGGTACCTATGGGCTGCCGTTCTTTCCTTCAAGGATGGAAGGATGAGAATGGCGTAGAGGTCAATTCAGGTCGGATGAATCTAGGTGTTGTGACGGTCAATTTGCCTCGTATCGCCCTCGAGTCTGAAGGGGATCTGAATAAGTTTTGGGAAATCTTCAACGAACGTATGAACATCGCAGAAGATGCTCTGGTTTACCGTGTTGAACGGACCAAGGAAGCAATACCAGCAAATGCCCCTATCCTCTATCAGTACGGAGCCTTTGGTCGCCGTCTTGGAAAAGAAGAAAGTGTAGATCAACTCTTTAAGAATCGCCGTGCGACAGTTTCGCTGGGCTACATCGGTTTGTACGAAGTGGCTACTGTCTTCTTTGGAAATAGCTGGGAAAGCAATCCTGAAGCCAAGGAATTCACACTGGATATTATTCGTGATATGAAACGTCGAGTGGAAGAGTGGTCTGACCAATATGGTTACCATTTCTCTATCTACTCCACACCGTCTGAAAGTCTGACAGATCGCTTCTGTCGCTTGGATACAGAGAAGTTCGGCTCTATTCCTGATATCACGGACAAGGAATACTATACCAACTCTTTCCACTACGATGTTCGTAAAAATCCAACACCATTTGAAAAATTAGACTTTGAGAAAGTTTATCCAGAAGCAGGTGCGTCAGGTGGTTTCATCCATTATTGTGAGTATCCAGTTCTTCAACAAAATCCTAAAGCCTTGGAAGCTGTCTGGGACTATGCCTATGACCGTGTCGGTTATCTAGGAACCAATACTCCGATTGATCGTTGCTACAAGTGTGACTTTGAAGGGGATTTTGAACCAACTGAAAGAGGATTTGCTTGTCCAAACTGTGGCAATAGCGACCCTAAAACAGTAGACGTGGTCAAACGTACGTGTGGTTATCTGGGAAATCCTCAAGCGCGTCCAATGGTTAATGGACGCCACAAGGAAATCGCTGCGCGGGTTAAACACATGAATGGCTCAACTATTAAAACGGCAGGACATGAAGTAACAAATTAGAAGGAAATGGAATGGGGAAATACCAATTAGACGATAAGGGACGCGCTCAAGTGACCCGTTATCATGAAAAACATTCAAAAGGTGGAACAGGTAAAAAAGAACGCTTGCTCAATCTCAGAGAACAGTTTTTAAACAAGAACAAGAAAAAATAAAAGTGAGAGTTGCCTCTCGCTTTTCTCTTAATTGGAGGTAAAAATGATACTACGCAGACCAACATTGGCAGATAAAGAAACAGTTTTAGAGATGATGGCAGAGTTTGAACAGACTCAATCAGCCCACGATGGTGGATTTTGGAGCGCCAACAATTTTGTTTATGAAGAGTGGCTAGAAGAAAATCTTCAAGCGGAAGCGGGACTCAATATTCCTGAAAACTGGGTTCCTGCTATCCAGCTGGTTAGTTTTGACGTAGCAGGCCAGGCTCTTGGCTTTCTCAACCTTCGTCTCCGATTAAATGACTACTTACTAGAAAATGGGGGCCATATTGGCTACTCCATTCGTCCATCTGAAAGAGGTAAGGGTTATGCGAAAGAATCCCTCAGACAAGGTCTGCAAGTTGCCAAGGAAAAGAACATCAAAAAAGCACTTGTGACCTGTAGTGTGGGAAACTCTGCTAGTAGAGCGGTGATTGTATCAAATGGCGGGGTGTTTGAAGATGTTCGCAATGGCGTAGAACGTTACTGGATAGACTTGGAGTAGACAGCATGACATGGAATACACCAAAACCAGGCGAGTGGAAAAGTGAAGAACTCAGTCGGGGGCGTATCATTGACTATAAGGCTTTTAACTTTGTGGATGGAGAAGGGGTGCGCAACTCCCTTTACGTAGCAGGTTGTATGTTCCACTGTGAGGGATGCTATAATGTTGCGACTTGGTCTTTCAATGCAGGGATTCCTTATACACCAGAGTTGGAAGAACAGATTATGACAGATCTTGCCCAGCCTTATGTTCAAGGTTTGACCTTGCTAGGAGGAGAGCCTTTTCTCAATACAGGTATCCTCCTACCTCTCGTTAAGCGTATTCGAAAGGAATTGCCAGACAAAGACATCTGGTCCTGGACGGGCTACACTTGGGAAGAAATGATGCTAGAAACCCCAGATAAACTGGAACTCTTATCATTGATTGACATCCTTGTCGATGGACGGTATGATAAAAGCAAGCGCAATCTCATGCTCCAGTTTCGAGGTTCCTCTAATCAACGAATTATCGATGTGCAAAAATCTCTCAAAAGTGGGCAAGTGGTGATTTGGGACAAGCTTAATGACGGAAAAGAAAGCTATGAACAGGTGAAGAGAGAATGAAGAAAAAAGACCTGATAGAACAACTGGTTTCAGAAATCGAAACGGGAAGAGTTAGGACGCTAGGGATATACGGTCATGGGGCTTCAGGTAAATCAACCTTTGCACAGGAATTGTGTCAAGCTTTAGATTCTACTACAGTAAATTTACTAGAAACAGATCCCTATATCACTTCAGAACGTCACCTGGTAGTACCAAAGCAAGCGCCAGATCAAAAGGTGACAGCTTGTCTCCCAGTGGCGCATGAACTGGCAAGTTTGAAGAGAGATATCTTAGTCTTGCAGGCGGGTATGGATGTCTTGACAATCGATGAACCGTGGAAGGCTAGCGAGGTCTTATCTGGAGCAAAACCGATTTTGATTGTTGAAGGGATGTCTGTGGGCTTTCTACCCAAGAAACTCTTTGACAAAACCATCTGTTTTTACACGGATGAGGAGACCGAATTAAAGAGGCGTCTAGCTCGAGATACGACTATGAGAAATCGCAATGCTTCCTTTATATTGGCTAGCTATCAGATGAGACGGGAGCAGTATCTGCGATACTATAGAGAAACCGAGTCTAAAGCGGACATTTTAGTAGATCAATCAGAAGATAAATTTGAAGTCAAAATGACACACATTTGAAACACACTATTATATAGAAGAAAAGATTGATTTTTATAGACGTAAATCAATAATCATAGGAAGATGAAATAGGAAAACAGTTTCATCCTAAAAAAACGAAAAAAACCTAACAAATCCCTTGCAATCGCAGGGGCTTTGTGTTATTCTATTATGGTGCTGTAAATTACAGCCTTAGCTTTGATGCAAGAGGTTGCGACACGCTCGGTTGCATTGCCACGCAACGCGCGTCGGTTTTCTTGTGGAGCTAGCCTATTATCTTAAATAGACGAAAAGGAGAAAAAGATGGCAAACAAAAAAATCCGTATCCGTTTGAAAGCTTACGAACACCGTACGCTTGACACAGCGGCTGCAAAAATCGTAGAATCAGCTACTCGTACAGGTGCACAAGTTGCGGGTCCAATCCCACTTCCAACTGAGCGTAGCCTCTACACAATCATTCGTGCGACTCACAAATACAAAGACTCTCGCGAACAATTTGAAATGCGTACACACAAACGTTTGATCGATATCGTTAACCCAACCCAAAAAACAGTTGATGCTTTGATGAAATTGGATCTTCCAAGTGGTGTAAACGTAGAAATCAAACTTTAATCTAAAGCTTGATACCTTGAGCATAAAAAACGCTCGTTAAAAACTTTTTGAATAAAAAATATAGAAAAGGAACTATTTTCTCATGACAAAAGGAATCTTAGGGAAAAAAGTGGGAATGACTCAAATCTTCACTGAAGCTGGCGAATTGATCCCTGTAACAGTTATTGAAGCAACTCCAAACGTTGTTCTTCAAGTTAAAACTGTTGAAACAGACGGATACAACGCTATCCAAGTTGGTTTCGATGACAAACGCGAAGTATTGAGCAACAAACCTGCTAAAGGACATGTAGCGAAAGCTAACACGGCTCCTAAGCGCTTCATTCGTGAATTCAAAAACGTTGAAGGCTTGGAAGTTGGTGCTGAAATCACAGTTGAAACATTCGCAGCTGGAGACGTTGTTGACGTAACTGGTACTTCTAAAGGTAAAGGTTTCCAAGGTGTTATCAAACGCCACGGACAATCACGTGGACCAATGGCTCACGGTTCTCGTTACCACCGTCGTCCAGGTTCTATGGGACCTGTTGCACCTAACCGCGTATTCAAAGGTAAAAACCTTGCAGGACGTATGGGTGGCGACCGCGTAACAATTCAAAACCTTGAAGTTGTACAAGTTGTTCCAGAAAAGAACGTTATCCTTATCAAAGGTAACGTACCAGGTGCTAAGAAATCTCTTATCACTATCAAATCAGCAGTTAAAGCTGGTAAATAATAAAGAAAGGGGAAATCAGTCACAATGGCAAACGTAACATTATTTGACCAAACTGGTAAAGAAGCTGGCCAAGTTGTTCTTAACGATGCAGTATTTGGTATCGAACCAAATGAATCAGTTGTGTTTGATGTGATCATCAGCCAACGCGCAAGCCTTCGTCAAGGAACACACGCTGTTAAAAACCGCTCTGCAGTATCAGGTGGTGGACGCAAACCATGGCGTCAAAAAGGAACTGGACGTGCTCGTCAAGGTTCTATCCGCTCTCCACAATGGCGTGGTGGTGGTGTTGTCTTCGGACCAACTCCACGTTCATACGGCTACAAACTTCCACAAAAAGTTCGTCGCCTAGCTCTTAAATCAGTTTACTCTGAAAAAGTTGCTGAAAACAAATTCGTAGCTGTAGACGCTCTTTCATTTACAGCTCCAAAAACTGCTGAATTTGCAAAAGTTCTTGCAGCATTGAGCATCGATTCTAAAGTTCTTGTTATCCTTGAAGAAGGAAATGAATTCGCAGCTCTTTCAGCTCGTAACCTTCCAAATGTGAAAGTTGCAACTGCTACAACTGCAAGTGTTCTTGACATCGCAAATAGCGACAAACTTCTTGTCACACAAGCAGCTATCTCTAAAATCGAGGAGGTTCTTGCATAATGAATTTGTATGATGTTATCAAAAAACCTGTCATCACTGAAAGCTCAATGGCTCAACTTGAAGCAGGAAAATATGTATTTGAAGTTGACACTCGTGCACACAAACTTTTGATCAAGCAAGCTGTTGAAGCTGCTTTCGAAGGTGTTAAAGTTGCCAACGTTAACACAATCAACGTAAAACCAAAAGCAAAACGTGTTGGACGTTACACTGGTTTTACTAACAGAACTAAAAAAGCTATCATCACACTTACAGCTGATTCAAAAGCAATCGAGTTGTTTGCTGCTGAAGCTGAATAATCTAAGGAGGAAATATCGTGGGAATTCGTGTTTATAAACCAACAACAAACGGTCGCCGTAATATGACTTCTTTGGATTTCGCTGAAATCACAACAAGCACTCCTGAAAAATCATTGCTTGTTGCTTTGAAGAACAAGGCTGGTCGTAACAACAACGGTCGTATCACTGTTCGTCACCAAGGTGGTGGACACAAACGTTTCTACCGTTTGGTTGACTTCAAGCGTAACAAAGACAACGTTGAAGCAGTTGTTAAAACAATCGAGTACGATCCAAACCGTTCTGCAAACATCGCTCTTGTACACTACACTGACGGTGTGAAAGCATACATTATCGCTCCAAAAGGTCTTGAAGTTGGTCAACGTATCGTTTCAGGTCCTGAAGCAGATATCAAAGTCGGAAACGCTCTTCCACTTGCTAACATACCAGTTGGTACTTTGATCCACAACATCGAGTTGAAACCAGGTCGTGGTGGAGAATTGGTACGTGCTGCTGGTGCTTCTGCTCAAGTATTGGGTCAAGAAGGTAAATACGTTCTTGTTCGTCTTCAATCTGGCGAAGTTCGTATGATTCTTGGAACTTGTCGTGCTACAGTTGGTGTTGTCGGAAACGAACAACATGGACTTGTGAACCTTGGTAAAGCAGGACGTAGTCGTTGGAAAGGTATCCGCCCAACAGTTCGTGGTTCTGTAATGAACCCTAACGATCACCCACACGGTGGTGGTGAAGGTAAAGCACCAGTTGGTCGTAAAGCACCATCTACTCCATGGGGCAAACCTGCTCTTGGTCTTAAAACTCGTAACAAGAAAGCGAAATCTGACAAACTTATCGTTCGTCGTCGCAACGAGAAATAATAGTAAACTAGTCGCTTAAGCATCTAGTAAATCCGCCAGCTCGGTAGCGCTCCATGTGAGCGCAAGCCGCTGTGGTACAACATTTAAAGGAGAAAATATAAAAATGGGACGCAGTCTTAAAAAAGGACCTTTCGTCGATGAGCATTTGATGAAAAAAGTTGAAGCTCAAGCTAACGACGAAAAGAAAAAAGTTATCAAAACTTGGTCACGTCGTTCAACGATCTTCCCAAGTTTCATTGGTTACACTATCGCAGTTTATGACGGACGTAAACACGTACCTGTTTACATCCAAGAAGACATGGTAGGTCACAAACTTGGTGAATTTGCACCAACTCGTACTTACAAAGGTCACGCTGCAGACGACAAGAAAACACGTAGAAAATAAGGAGAACATAAATGGCAGAAATTACTTCAGCTAAAGCAATGGCTCGTACAGTACGTGTTTCACCTCGTAAATCACGTCTTGTTCTTGACAACATCCGTGGTAAAAGCGTAGCCGATGCTATTGCAATCTTGACATTCACACCAAACAAAGCTGCTGAAATCATCTTGAAAGTTTTGAATTCAGCTGTAGCTAACGCTGAAAACAACTTTGGTTTGGACAAAGCTAACTTGGTAGTATCTGAAGCATTCGCAAACGAAGGACCAACTATGAAACGTTTCCGTCCACGTGCGAAAGGTTCAGCTTCACCAATCAACAAACGTACAGCTCACATCACTGTAGCTGTTGCAGAAAAATAAGGAGGTAACATCGTGGGTCAAAAAGTACATCCAATTGGTATGCGTGTCGGCATCATCCGTGATTGGGATGCCAAATGGTATGCTGAAAAAGAATACGCGGATTACCTTCATGAAGATCTTGCAATCCGTAAATTCGTTCAAAAAGAACTTGCTGACGCAGCAGTTTCAACTATCGAAATTGAACGCGCAGTAAACAAAGTTAACGTTTCACTTCACACTGCTAAACCAGGTATGGTTATCGGTAAAGGTGGTGCTAACGTTGATGCACTCCGTGCAAAACTTAACAAATTGACTGGAAAACAAGTACACATCAACATCATCGAAATCAAACAACCTGATTTGGATGCTCACCTTGTAGGTGAAGGAATTGCTCGTCAATTGGAGCAACGTGTCGCTTTCCGTCGTGCACAAAAACAAGCCATCCAACGTGCAATGCGTGCTGGAGCTAAAGGAATCAAAACTCAAGTATCAGGTCGTTTGAACGGTGCAGATATCGCCCGTGCTGAAGGATACTCTGAAGGAACTGTTCCACTTCACACACTTCGTGCAGATATCGATTACGCTTGGGAAGAAGCAGATACTACATACGGTAAACTTGGTGTTAAAGTATGGATCTACCGTGGTGAAGTTCTTCCAGCTCGTAAAAACACTAAAGGAGGTAAATAACCAATGTTAGTACCTAAACGTGTTAAACACCGTCGTGAATTCCGTGGAAAAATGCGCGGTGAAGCAAAAGGTGGAAAAGAAGTAGCATTCGGTGAATACGGTCTTCAAGCTACAACTAGCCACTGGATCACTAACCGCCAAATCGAAGCTGCTCGTATCGCCATGACTCGTTACATGAAACGTGGTGGTAAAGTTTGGATTAAAATCTTCCCACACAAATCATACACTGCTAAAGCTATCGGTGTGCGTATGGGATCTGGTAAAGGGGCACCTGAAGGTTGGGTAGCACCAGTTAAACGTGGTAAAGTGATGTTTGAAGTTGCTGGTGTATCTGAAGAGATCGCTCGCGAAGCGCTTCGTCTTGCTAGCCACAAATTGCCAGTTAAATGTAAATTCGTAAAACGTGAAGCAGAATAAGGAGAAGGCATGAAACTTAATGAAGTAAAAGAATTTGTTAAAGAACTTCGTGGTCTTTCTCAAGAAGAACTCGCGAAGCGCGAAAACGAATTGAAAAAAGAATTGTTTGAACTTCGTTTCCAAGCTGCTACTGGTCAATTGGAACAAACAGCTCGCTTGAAAGAAGTTAAAAAACAAATCGCTCGTATCAAAACAGTTCAATCTGAAGCGAAATAATAGACTAGGGAAGGAGAAATTTCAATGGAACGCAATAATCGTAAAGTTCTTGTTGGACGTGTTGTATCTGACAAAATGGACAAGACAATCACAGTTGTAGTTGAAACAAAACGTAACCACCCAGTCTATGGTAAACGTATTAACTACTCTAAAAAATACAAAGCACATGATGAAAACAATGTTGCCAAAGAAGGCGATATCGTACGTATCATGGAAACTCGTCCGCTTTCAGCTACAAAACGTTTCCGTCTTGTAGAAGTTGTTGAAGAAGCGGTCATCATCTAATCAAGCCTGAAAGGAGAAAACTGAAATGATTCAAACAGAAACTCGTTTGAAAGTCGCAGACAACAGCGGTGCACGCGAAATCTTGACTATCAAAGTTCTTGGTGGTTCTAAACGTAAATTTGCGAACATCGGTGATGTCATTGTGGCATCTGTAAAACAAGCTACTCCTGGTGGTGCGGTTAAAAAAGGTGACGTTGTAAAAGCTGTTATCGTTCGTACTAAATCAGGTGCTCGTCGTGCTGATGGTTCATAC
This sequence comes from bacterium, assembly GCA_905221265.1. Taxonomy (GTDB): domain Bacteria; phylum Bacillota; class Bacilli; order Lactobacillales; family Streptococcaceae; genus Streptococcus. The sequence continues at coordinate 85,137 of CAJNCQ010000003.1, forward strand.
ATCAAGTTTGACGAAAACGCAGCAGTTATCATCCGTGAAGACAAAACTCCTCGCGGAACACGTATCTTTGGCCCAGTTGCACGTGAATTGCGTGAAGGTGGCTTCATGAAGATCGTGTCACTTGCTCCAGAAGTACTTTAATTTTTAAAAAACAAACTAGTCCCCTGGATTTACCTCCAGGGTGCCCTTATGGGCGTAAGAAAAATCAAGGAGAAACCTAATGTTTGTAAAAAAAGGCGACAAAGTTCGCGTAATCGCTGGTAAAGATAAGGGAACAGAAGCTGTTGTCCTTACTGCCCTTCCAAAAGTAAACAAAGTTATCGTTGAAGGTGTTAACATCGTTAAGAAACACCAACGTCCAACTAACGAGCTTCCTCAAGGTGGTATCATCGAGAAAGAAGCAGCTATCCACGTATCAAATGTTCAAGTATTGGATAAAAATGGTGTAGCTGGTCGTGTTGGTTACAAATTTGTAGACGGTAAGAAAGTTCGCTACAACAAAAAATCAGGCGAAGTGCTTGATTAATCACGAAGGAAAGGAGAAGTATAATGGCAAATCGTTTAAAAGAAAAATATCTTAATGAAGTAGTTCCTGCTTTGACAGAACAATTCAACTACTCATCAGTGATGGCTGTGCCTAAAGTAGATAAGATCGTTTTGAACATGGGTGTTGGTGAAGCTGTATCAAATGCTAAAAGTCTTGAAAAAGCTGCTGAAGAATTAGCACTTATCTCAGGTCAAAAACCACTTATCACTAAAGCTAAAAAATCAATCGCCGGCTTCCGTCTTCGTGAAGGTGTTGCGATCGGTGCAAAAGTTACCCTTCGCGGTGAACGTATGTACGAATTCTTGGATAAATTGGTTTCAGTTTCACTTCCACGTGTGCGTGACTTCCACGGTGTTCCAACAAAATCATTTGACGGACGCGGGAACTACACACTTGGTGTGAAAGAACAATTGATCTTCCCAGAAATCAACTTTGATGACGTTGACAAAACTCGTGGTCTTGACATCGTTATCGTAACAACTGCTAACACTGACGAAGAGTCACGTGCATTGCTTACAGGCCTTGGAATGCCTTTTGCAAAATAATATAGGAGGTAAATCTAATGGCTAAAAAATCAATGATTGCTAAGAACAAACGTCCAGCGAAGTTCTCTACTCAAGCTTATACTCGTTGTGAAAAATGTGGTCGTCCACATTCAGTTTACCGCAAATTTAAACTTTGCCGTGTTTGCTTCCGTGAATTAGCTTACAAAGGACAAATTCCTGGTGTAACAAAAGCATCTTGGTAATTTAAGATATCAAGGGCGTCAAAACTCCAAGTGAAAATAGGAAACTTGACGAAGAAACTGAAGTTTCTAGGAAAGTTTATCTTTTTCACACAGAGTTTAGCCCGGGTTCAGTTGGGCTTGCCAATTTGAACACGAGCTACAGCTTTGGCAAAAAAGACCAATTTTCTTTGGAGCATCGCTCCTGCATCAAATTGCCTATTTTTGCTCTTGCTGTTACGCTCTTTGTATCATGTATTAACTAGCAAGTGCAACTTGCAAACTACTAGTAAGAGGAGAAAAACAAAATGGTTATGACTGACCCAATCGCAGACTTCCTAACTCGTATTCGTAACGCTAACCAAGCGAAACACGAAGTACTTGAAGTACCTGCATCAAATATCAAAAAAGGGATTGCTGAAATCCTTAAACGCGAAGGTTTTGTAAAAAACGTTGAAATCATCGAAGATGACAAACAAGGCATCATCCGTGTATTCCTTAAATACGGACCAAACGGTGAAAAAGTTATCACTAACTTGAAACGTGTTTCTAAGCCAGGACTTCGTGTCTACAAAAAACGTGAAGATCTTCCAAAAGTTCTTAACGGACTTGGAATTGCTATCCTTTCAACTTCTGAAGGTTTGCTTACTGATAAAGAAGCGCGCCAAAAGAATGTTGGTGGAGAAGTTATCGCTTACGTTTGGTAAAATCAAGATACAAAGCTCGTAAAGAACAAAGCAAAATTAGGAAGTTGGAGAAGTTTGCTTACAAACAAGCCAACTTATCTATTTTGCACAGTTCTTAGAGCGTGTTCAATTTAGCTATTGAACTTAGTAAGTATCTTTAACCCCGTGAAAACTGGCCATCATGGCCTGACAATTTAACAGGAGAAAATAAACATGTCACGTATTGGTAATAAAGTTATCGTGTTGCCTGCTGGTGTTGAACTCACTAACAATGACAACGTAGTAACTGTAAAAGGACCTAAAGGAGAACTTACTCGTGAGTTCTCAAAAGATATTGAAATTCGTGTGGAAGGTACTGAAGTAACTCTTCACCGTCCAAACGATTCAAAAGAAATGAAAACTATTCACGGAACTACTCGTGCGCTTTTGAACAACATGGTTGTTGGTGTATCAGAAGGATTCAAGAAAGAACTTGAAATGCGTGGGGTTGGTTACCGTGCACAACTTCAAGGAAAAAAACTTGTTTTGGCTGTAGGTAAATCTCATCCAGACGAAGTTGAAGCTCCAGAAGGAATTACTTTTGAACTTCCAAACCCAACAACAATCGTTATCAGCGGAATTTCAAAAGAAGTAGTTGGTCAAACAGCTGCTTACGTACGTAGCCTTCGTTCACCAGAACCATATAAAGGTAAAGGTATCCGTTACGTTGGCGAATACGTTCGTCTTAAAGAAGGTAAAACAGGTAAATAATGGTGAGTGGTTGATAATCAACCAGCGACCTATTTTCCAACTTTGTGCATAGCACACGATTTAAAACTAAAGAGGTGAAAACTGTGATTTCAAAACCAGATAAAAACAAACTCCGCCAAAAACGCCACCGTCGCGTTCGCGGAAAACTCTCTGGAACTGCTGATCGCCCACGTTTGAACGTATTCCGTTCTAATACAGGCATCTACGCTCAAGTGATTGATGACGTAGCGGGTGTAACGCTCGCAAGTGCTTCAACTCTTGACAAAGAAGTTTCAAAAGGAACTAAAACTGAACAAGCCGTTACTGTCGGTAAACTCGTTGCAGAACGTGCAAACGCTAAAGGTATTTCAGAAGTGGTGTTCGACCGCGGTGGATATCTATATCACGGACGTGTGAAAGCTTTGGCTGATGCAGCTCGTGAAAACGGATTGAAATTCTAATAGGAGGACACTAGAAAATGGCATTTAAAGACAATGCAGTTGAATTAGAAGAACGCGTAGTTGCTGTCAACCGTGTTACAAAAGTTGTTAAAGGTGGACGTCGTCTTCGTTTCGCAGCTCTTGTTGTTGTTGGTGACCACAACGGTCGCGTAGGATTTGGTACTGGTAAAGCTCAAGAAGTTCCAGAAGCAATCCGTAAAGCAGTAGAAGATGCTAAGAAAAACTTGATTGAAGTTCCTATGGTTGGAACAACAATCCCACACGAAGTTCTTTCAGAATTCGGTGGAGCTAAAGTATTGTTGAAACCTGCTGTAGAAGGTTCTGGAGTTGCCGCTGGTGGTGCAGTTCGTGCCGTTGTGGAATTGGCAGGTGTGGCAGATATTACATCTAAATCACTTGGTTCTAACACTCCAATCAACATTGTTCGTGCAACTGTTGAAGGTTTGAAACAATTGAAACGCGCTGAAGAAGTTGCTGCCCTTCGTGGTATTTCAGTTTCTGATTTGGCATAAGAAAGGGGATAAAATGGCTCAAATTAAAATTACTTTGACTAAGTCTCCAATCGGACGCATTCCATCACAACGTAAAACTGTTGTAGCACTTGGACTTGGCAAATTGAACAGCTCTGTTATCAAAGAAGACAACGCTGCTATCCGTGGTATGATCACTGCAGTATCTCACTTGGTAACAGTTGAAGAAGTAAACTAATGGATTTTTAGGGGATGTGGCAATACTCATCCCCTAAAACTAGATATAGTCATCTAAGATGACGAATGTATAGGCGAGTTGATAAGGGAGACAACCTTTTCTCTCTTATCGGCGCTAGCATTTTACAAAAGAGGAGAAAATAATAATGAAACTTCATGAATTGAAACCTGCAGAAGGTTCTCGTAAAGTACGTAACCGTGTTGGTCGTGGTACTTCATCAGGTAACGGTAAAACATCTGGTCGCGGTCAAAAAGGTCAAAAAGCTCGTAGCGGTGGCGGAGTTCGCCTTGGTTTTGAAGGTGGACAAACTCCATTGTTCCGTCGTCTTCCAAAACGTGGATTCACTAACATCAACGCTAAAGAATACGCAATTGTAAATCTTGATCAATTGAACGTTTTTGAAGATGGTACTGAAGTTACTCCAGTTGTTCTTATCGAAGCAGGAATTGTAAAGGCTGAAAAATCAGGCGTTAAAATTCTTGGTAACGGTGAGTTGACTAAGAAGTTGACTGTGAAAGCAGCTAAATTCTCAAAAACAGCTGAAGAAGCTATCACTGCTAAAGGTGGTTCAGTAGAAGTCATCTAGAGAGGTGACCTATGTTTTTTAAATTATTAAAAGAGGCCCTCAAGGTTAAGAAAGTACGATCAAAAATTCTCTTTACGATTTTTATCATACTTGTCTTCCGTATCGGGACTAGTATTACTGTACCAGGTGTGAATGCAAAAAGTCTGGAAGCTTTGAGTGGATTATCCTTCTTAAACATGCTTAGTTTAGTTTCAGGGAATGCCATGAAGAACTTCTCGGTTTTTGCACTCGGTGTGAGTCCGTATATCACAGCTTCCATCGTTGTTCAATTGCTACAAATGGATATTGTTCCAAAGTTTGTAGAGTGGGGCAAGCAGGGGGAAGTAGGACGGAGAAAGATAAACCAAGCGACTCGTTATATTGCGCTTGTACTTGCGTTTGTGCAATCAATCGGAATCACTGCTGGTTTTAATACTCTATCTGGTGCAAAATTATTAACGACAGATCTAACCCCTCAAGTCTTTGTTACGATTGGTATTATCCTGACTGCAGGTACTATGATTGTTACTTGGCTAGGGGAGCAAATCACTGATAAGGGATATGGTAACGGGGTGTCTATGATTATCTTTGCTGGGATTGTGGCTTCAATTCCAGAGATGATTCATGGTATCTATGAGGACTATTTTGTCAATATTCCAAGTGATCGGTTGACGTCATCTATTATATTTGTCGTTATTCTCATTATCGCTGTCTTGTTGATTGTTTACTTTACAACATATGTACAACAGGCAGAATATAAAATTCCAATCCAATATACAAAAGTTGCTCAAGGTGCTCCATCCAGTTCTTACCTTCCTTTGAAGGTCAATCCTGCTGGTGTTATCCCAGTTATCTTTGCAAGTTCCATTACAGCAGCACCTGCGGCTATTCTTCAGTTTGTCAGCGCTACAGGTCATGATTGGGCTTGGGTACGTACAGCACAGGAAATGTTATCTACAACATCTCCAACAGGTGTTGCCATGTATGCACTGCTGATTATTCTCTTTACATTCTTCTATACATTTGTACAGATCAATCCAGAGAAAGCAGCAGAAAACTTGCAAAAGAGCGGAGCCTATATCCATGGTGTCCGTCCAGGTAAAGGAACGGAAGAGTTTATGTCAAAACTTCTTCGTCGCCTTGCAACCGTCGGTTCCCTTTTCCTTGGTGTTATTTCAATCTTGCCGATTGTAGCAAAAGATGTCTTTGGGCTCTCAGAAGCGGTTGCTTTTGGGGGAACTAGTCTTTTGATCATTATTTCGACAGGTATCGAAGGAATCAAACAGCTAGAAGGTTACCTATTGAAACGTAAGTATGTTGGTTTCATGGACAAAACAGAATAAAAGCAAGACTACTTTTGCTTAGAGAGTGGAGTATGAAGGTCTATCTATAAGAGAGACTTTCGTCTCCCCTCTTCTATTTTGTTTTTAAATAGGAGTTGAAACTAGCTTTTTGCTTCTATTTAAATACAAAATAAGGAGATCAGATCATGAATCTTTTGATTATGGGCTTACCTGGAGCAGGTAAGGGAACGCAAGCAGCTAAAATTGTGGAACAATTCCACGTGGCACACATTTCAACTGGAGATATGTTCCGTGCTGCTATGGCAAATCAAACTGAAATGGGTGTACTTGCAAAGTCATACATTGACAAAGGTGAGTTGGTTCCAGATGAAGTTACAAATGGAATTGTTAAAGAACGTCTTTCTCAGGACGATATCAAAGAAACAGGTTTCTTGTTGGATGGTTACCCACGTACGATTGAACAGGCTTATGCCTTGGACAAAACATTGGCTGAACTTGGTATTGAATTGGAAGGTGTGATCAATATCGAAGTGAATCCAGACTGTCTCTTGGAACGTTTGAGTGGCCGTATCATTCACCGCCAAACAGGTGAAACCTTCCACAAAGTTTTCAACCCACCAGTTGACTACAAAGAAGAAGATTACTACCAACGTGAAGATGATAAACCTGAGACAGTGAAGCGTCGTTTGGATGTCAATATCGCCCAAGGTGAACCAATCATTGCTCACTACCGTGCCAAAGGTTTGGTCCACGATATCGAAGGAAATCAAGATATCAATGATGTGTTCAAAGACATCGAAAAAGTATTGACAAATTTGAAATAAAGCGTTTTTCACACTTGCAAAAAATCGCTACAAATGTTATACTGAGATAGTCTGACTTATAATTGTTGCCTCTGTATTTAGAGGCATCGAATCGAAATTTATGGAGGTGCTTTTGCGTGGCAAAAGACGATGTGATTGAAGTTGAAGGCAAAGTAGTTGATACAATGCCTAACGCAATGTTTACGGTTGAACTTGAAAATGGACATCAGATTTTAGCAACAGTTTCTGGTAAAATTCGTAAAAACTATATTCGTATTTTAGCGGGAGATCGTGTTACTGTCGAGATGAGTCCATATGACTTGACACGTGGACGTATCACTTACCGCTTTAAATAATCGAAAAACTTGGAGGGATAAGAAATGAAAGTAAGACCATCGGTCAAACCAATTTGCGAATACTGTAAAGTAATTCGTCGTAATGGCCGTGTTATGGTAATTTGCCCAGCAAATCCAAAACACAAACAACGTCAAGGATAAGATAGAAAGGAGAAAACATGGCTCGTATTGCTGGAGTTGACATTCCAAATGACAAACGCGTAGTAATCTCATTGACTTACGTTTATGGTATCGGACTTGCAACATCTAAGAAAATTTTGGCTGCTGCTGGAATCTCAGAAGATGTTCGTGTTCGTGACCTTACATCAGATCAAGAAGATGCTATCCGTCGTGAAGTGGATGCAATCAAAGTTGAAGGTGACCTTCGTCGTGAAGTAAACTTGAACATCAAACGTTTGATGGAAATCGGTTCTTACCGTGGTATTCGTCACCGTCGTGGACTTCCTGTCCGTGGACAAAACACTAAAAACAACGCTCGCACTCGTAAAGGTAAAGCTGTTGCGATTGCTGGTAAGAAAAAATAATATAGGAGGTAAAAGTCTTGGCTAAACCAACACGTAAACGTCGTGTGAAAAAGAATATCGAATCTGGTATTGCTCATATTCACGCTACATTTAATAACACTATTGTTATGATTACTGATGTGCATGGTAATGCAATCGCTTGGTCATCAGCTGGTGCTCTTGGTTTCAAAGGTTCTCGTAAATCTACACCATTTGCTGCCCAAATGGCTTCAGAAGCTGCTGCTAAATCTGCACAAGAACACGGTCTTAAATCAGTTGAAGTTACTGTAAAAGGTCCAGGTTCTGGTCGTGAGTCAGCTATTCGTGCGCTTGCTGCCGCTGGTCTTGAAGTAACAGCAATTCGTGATGTGACTCCAGTGCCACACAATGGTGCTCGTCCTCCAAAACGTCGCCGTGTATAATCATTGCATTACACTGCTTTTCGTTTAAGAGGGAGTAACTAAATGATCGAGTTTGAAAAACCAAATATAACAAAAATTGATGAAAATAAAGATTATGGCAAGTTTGTAATCGAACCGCTTGAACGTGGCTACGGTACAACTCTTGGTAACTCTCTTCGTCGTGTACTACTAGCTTCTCTACCAGGAGCAGCAGTGACATCTATCAACATTGAAGGTGTCTTGCATGAGTTTGACACAGTTCCAGGTGTTCGTGAAGACGTGATGCAAATCATTCTGAACATTAAAGGGATTGCAGTGAAATCATACGTTGAAGACGAAAAAATCATTGAACTTGACGTTGAAGGTCCTGCTGAAATTACAGCTGGAGACATTTTGACTGACAGTGATATTGAGATTGTAAATCCAGATCATTATCTCTTTACAATCGGTGAAGGTTCTTCCCTAAAAGCGACAATGACTGTTAACAGTGGTCGTGGATATGTACCTGCTGATGAAAACAAAAAAGATAATGCACCAGTTGGAACACTTGCTGTAGATTCTATTTATACACCAGTTACAAAAGTCAACTATCAGGTAGAACCTGCTCGTGTAGGTAGCAACGATGGTTTTGACAAATTAACCCTTGAAATCTTGACTAATGGAACAATTATTCCAGAAGATGCTTTAGGGCTTTCAGCACGAATCTTGACAGAACATCTTGATTTGTTTACAAATCTTACTGAGATTGCTAAGTCAACTGAAGTGATGAAAGAAGCTGATACTGAATCTGACGATCGTATTTTGGATCGTACGATTGAGGAACTGGACTTGTCTGTGCGTTCATACAACTGTTTGAAACGTGCCGGTATCAATACTGTGCATGATTTGACAGAAAAATCTGAAGCAGAGATGATGAAAGTACGAAATCTTGGACGCAAGAGTTTGGAAGAAGTGAAACTCAAACTCATTGACTTGGGTCTTGGATTAAAAGATAAATAAAGGAGGAATACATGGCTTACCGTAAACTAGGACGCACTAGCTCACAACGTAAAGCAATGCTTCGCGATTTGACAACTGACCTTTTGATCAACGAATCAATCGTGACAACTGAAGCTCGTGCTAAAGAAATCCGTAAAACTGTTGAAAAAATGATTACTCTAGGTAAACGTGGTGATTTGCATGCACGTCGTCAAGCAGCTGCTTTCGTACGTAATGAAATCGCATCTGAAAACTATGATGAAGCAACTGATAAGTACACTTCTACTACAGCACTTCAAAAATTGTTCTCAGAAATTGCACCTCGTTATGCTGAACGTAACGGTGGATATACTCGTATCCTTAAAACTGAACCACGTCGTGGTGATGCTGCGCCAATGGCAATCATCGAATTAGTATAAAATCATCAATTTTGTTGAGTGTTATGATGATGGAGTCTTGTGCTCTTAGTCTAGCTCTGGTCTACCGCTGGGACTTCGGTCCTAGCGGGAACACTCATCATCATTTGATAGGGTAGACGCTTGTTTACGAAATTGTTTTTTTGTTTAAGAACAACTTCGTAAGCAGGCGTTTTTTAGTATTTTTGACGGAAATATGCTATACTAGGAAAAAAGAAAATCAAAAATGTTCAGGTTTTCTAACAATCGTAGAAATGGGGTATAAGCATGAAGGCTATTATTACAGTGGTTGGCAAGGACAAGGCTGGTATTGTTGCAGGCGTGTCTACGAAGATTGCAGAGTTGGGTTTGAATATTGACGATATTTCTCAAACAGTACTGGATGAATATTTTACCATGATGGCGGTCGTTTCTAGTGACGAAAAGCAGGATTTCACCACTCTACGAAATGAGTTTGAAAACTTTGGGCAAACCTTGAATGTTAAAATCAATATTCAAAGTGCAGCGATTTTTGATGCTATGTACAATATCTAGGAGGTTATCATGGATATTAGACAAGTTACGGAAACCATTGCCATGATCGAAGAGCAGAACTTCGATATCAGAACCATCACCATGGGGATTTCCCTTTTGGACTGTATTGATCCAGATATCAATCGTGCTGCTGAAAAGATTTACCAAAAAATCACCACTAAAGCTGAAAATCTAGTGGCTGTGGGAGATGAAATTGCTGCAGAACTTGGGATTCCTATTGTTAATAAACGGGTATCGGTGACTCCAATTTCTTTAATTGGTGCTGCGACTGATGCGACGGACTATGTCGTTTTGGCAAAGGCTCTTGATAGGGCGGCTAAGGAGATCGGTGTTGACTTTATTGGTGGCTTTTCGGCCTTGGTACAAAAGGGCTACCAAAAAGGAGATGAGATTCTCATCAATTCTATCCCGCGTGCTCTAGCTGAGACAGACAAGGTTTGTTCGTCTGTCAATATCGGCTCAACCAAGTCAGGCATCAACATGACTGCAGTTGCAGATATGGGACGCATCATCAAGGAAACAGCGAGCTTATCAGATATGGGAGCTGCCAAGTTGGTCGTATTTGCTAATGCTGTTGAGGATAATCCTTTTATGGCGGGAGCCTTCCACGGTGTCGGTGAAGCAGATGTTATCATCAATGTCGGTGTTTCTGGCCCGGGAGTTGTCAAGCGTGCCTTGGAAAAAGTTCGTGGACAGAGCTTTGATGTAGTAGCGGAAACAGTCAAGAAAATGGCCTTTAAGATTACTCGTATCGGTCAATTAGTTGGTCAGATGGCTAGCGAGAGACTTGGTGTTGACTTTGGAATTGTCGACCTAAGTTTGGCACCTACTCCTGCGGTTGGTGATTCTGTGGCACGTGTCCTTGAGGAAATGGGTCTAGAAACAGTTGGTACGCATGGAACGACGGCTGCCCTCGCTCTTTTGAATGACCAAGTTAAGAAGGGCGGAGTGATGGCTTGTAACCAGGTCGGTGGCTTGTCAGGTGCTTTTATTCCCGTTTCTGAAGATGAGGGTATGATTGCTGCGGTACAAAATGGCTCTCTGAATTTAGAAAAACTGGAAGCCATGACAGCTATCTGTTCTGTTGGACTGGATATGATTGCTATTCCAGAAGATACGCCTGCTGAAACCATAGCAGCTATGATTGCGGATGAGGCGGCAATCGGTGTTATTAACATGAAAACAACAGCTGTTCGTATCATTCCAAAGGGAAAAGAAGGCGATATGATTGAATTTGGTGGTTTGCTAGGGACAGCTCCAGTGATGAAGGTTAACGGGGCTTCGTCTGTTGATTTCATCTCTCGCGGTGGGCAAATCCCAGCTCCAATCCATAGTTTTAAAAATTAATAAAAAAGAGAGAAGATTTAAGTTGGGTTTAAGGATGACTGTGTATACTATAATCATTAAATAAAGATCTCCTAACTTTATTTAATTAGAATCCTAAACTTTTTCATAATAATCTCCTAGGAAAGCTACCGTTAGGGTAGCTTTTCTTGTGGGAAAATTACGAGAGCGGGCTTTACTGTTGAAAGCCGAATATTTCTTTGTTCCATGATATAATAGAAGAAAATGGAGGATAGAAAATGTCTAAAGTAAGATTGTACTTGGTCCGTCATGGGAAAACCATGTTTAACACGATTGGACGTGCTCAAGGATGGAGTGATACACCTCTAACAGCAGAAGGTGAGTTGGGAATTCATGAGTTAGGAATTGGCTTGAGAGAGTCTGGTTTGCAGTTTGATCGAGCTTATTCTAGCGATTCAGGGCGCACTATTCAAACCATGGGAATTATCCTGGAAGAACTTGGCTTACAAGGGAAAATCCCTTATCGTATGGATAAGCGAATTCGTGAGTGGTGCTTTGGTAGTTTTGATGGGGCCTATGATGGGGATCTCTTTATGGGGATCATTCCTCGAATCTTTAAGGTGAACCATGTTCATCAGTTGTCCTATGCGGAGCTAGCAGAAGGCCTGGTTGAGGTTGATACAGCTGGCTGGGCAGAAGGCTGGGAAAAACTCAGTGGTCGAATCAAGGAAGGCTTTGAAGCGATTGCCAAAGAAATGGAAGAACAAGGTGGGGGCAATGCTCTCGTTGTGAGCCATGGAATGACGATTGGTACCATTGTATATCTGATCAATGGCATGCATCCGCACGGTTTGGATAATGGCAGTGTGACCATCCTAGAATATGAGAATGGCCAGTTTAGCGTTGAAGTTGTCGGTGACCGTCGTTATCGGGAACTGGGACGCGAGAAGATGGAAGAAACAAATAGTTAATAGAAGTTAGCTCCGATTAGGAGCTAATTTTTTTACTGTTAAATAAGTTAGATTGGCGACTCAGTATTTCTTGTTATCCAAGTCTAAAAGAGCATTTCTCGTCTTTCAAATTCCCCCAAAAATGGTATAATAGTAACATCATAAAATTGGAGAAATAGCATGAGTTTTTACAATCATAAGGAAATTGAGCCTAAGTGGCAAAAATACTGGGCTCAACATCACACATTTAAGACAGGAACAGATGCCTCAAAACCAAAGTTCTATGCTCTCGATATGTTCCCATATCCTTCAGGAGCTGGATTGCACGTAGGACACCCAGAAGGCTATACAGCAACGGATATTCTCAGCCGCTACAAACGTGCGCAAGGCTACAATGTCCTTCACCCAATGGGCTGGGATGCTTTTGGTTTGCCAGCTGAGCAGTACGCTATGGATACGGGGAATGACCCGGCAGAATTTACAGCGGAAAACATTGCCAACTTCAAACGTCAAATCAATGCGCTTGGATTCTCTTACGACTGGGATCGTGAAGTCAACACAACAGATCCAAACTATTACAAGTGGACTCAGTGGATCTTCACCAAGCTCTACGAAAAAGGCTTGGCCTATGAAGCGGAAGTACCAGTAAACTGGGTTGAGGAACTAGGAACAGCCATTGCTAACGAAGAAGTCCTTCCAGATGGAACATCTGAGCGTGGGGGTTATCCAGTTGTCCGCAAACCGATGCGCCAATGGATGCTTAAAATCACTGCCTATGCGGAGCGCTTGCTCAATGACTTGGATGAACTTGATTGGCCAGAGTCTATCAAGGACATGCAACGCAACTGGATCGGGAAATCAACTGGTGCCAATGTAACCTTCAAAGTGAAAGGAACAGACAAGGAATTCACCGTCTTTACCACTCGTCCTGACACTCTTTTCGGTGCGACTTTCACTGTCTTAGCTCCTGAGCATGAACTGGTAGATGTCATCACAAGCCCAGAGCAAGCTGATGCAGTTGCGGACTATAAACACCAAGCTAGCCTCAAGTCAGACTTGGCTCGTACTGACCTTGCCAAAGAAAAAACAGGGGTTTGGACTGGTGCTTATGCCATCAACCCTGTCAATGGCAAGGAAATCCCAATCTGGATTGCAGACTACGTTCTTGCTAGCTACGGAACAGGTGCGGTAATGGCCGTGCCAGCCCATGACCAACGTGACTGGGAATTTGCCAAACAATTTGGTCTTCCAATCGTAGAAGTACTTGAAGGTGGAAATGTAGCAGAAGCTGCCTATACTGAAGACGGTCTTCACGTCAACTCTGACTTCCTAGATGAACTGAACAAAGAAGAAGCGATTGCTAAAATTGTGGCTTGGTTGGAAGAAAAAGGCTGTGGTCAAGAAAAAGTTACCTACCGTCTCCGCGACTGGCTCTTTAGTCGTCAACGTTACTGGGGTGAGCCAATTCCAATCATTCATTGGGAAGATGGGACTTCAACAGCTGTTCCTGAAAGTGAATTGCCACTTGTCTTGCCAGTCACCAAGGATATCCGTCCTTCAGGTACAGGGGAAAGCCCATTGGCTAACTTGACAGACTGGCTTGAAGTGACGCGTGAAGATGGCGTCAAAGGTCGTCGTGAGACCAATACTATGCCACAATGGGCAGGTTCAAGCTGGTACTATCTCCGCTATATCGATCCGCACAACACAGAAAAATTAGCTGACGAGGATCTCCTCAAACAATGGTTGCCAGTGGATATCTACGTGGGTGGTGCGGAGCACGCTGTACTTCACTTGCTCTATGCTCGTTTCTGGCACAAATTCCTCTATGACCTCGGTGTTGTTCCGACTAAGGAACCATTCCAAAAACTCTTTAACCAAGGGATGATTTTGGGAACAAGCTACCGTGACCATCGTGGAGCTCTTGTGGCGACTGACAAGGTTGAAAAACGTGACGGCTCCTTCTTCCATGTGGAAACAGGAGAAGAGTTGGAGCAAGCACCAGCCAAGATGTCTAAATCTCTTAAGAATGTTGTTAACCCAGACGATGTGGTGGAACAATACGGTGCCGATACTCTTCGTGTTTATGAAATGTTCATGGGACCGCTTGACGCTTCGATTGCTTGGTCAGAAGAAGGTCTGGAAGGAAGCCGTAAGTTCCTTGACCGTGTTTACCGTTTGATTACAAGTAAAGAAATTGTTGCGGAAAATAATGGCGCTCTTGACAAGGTCTACAATGAAACAGTTAAATCTGTCACTGAGCAAATCGAATCCATGAAATTCAACACAGCCATTGCCCAACTTATGGTCTTTGTCAACGCTGCTAACAAGGAAGATAAGCTTTATGCGGACTACGCAAAAGGCTTTATCCAATTGATTGCCCCATTTGCACCTCACTTGGCAGAAGAACTCTGGCAAATTGTTGCAGCAACAGGTGAGTCAATCACTTATGTAGCTTGGCCAACATGGGACGAAAGCAAATTGGTTGAAGACGAAATCGAAATCGTCGTCCAAATCAAAGGAAAAGTTCGTGCCAAACTCATGGTCGCTAAAGACTTGTCACACGAAGAATTGCAAGAAATTGCTCTCGCTGACGAAAAAGTCAAAGCAGAAATCGACGGTAAGGAAATCGTGAAAGTAATTGCGGTACCTAACAAACTCGTTAATATCGTTGTTAAATAACGAGTTTATTAGCCCTATCTGCCACCTTCAACAGTCCACTGGGCCATTGAAGTCAACTAAATTCGTTAATATTGTTGGGAAATAAAATATAAATCCTTCAGAGTAGAATCTGGAGGATTTTTAAATTGGATTATGCTATAATAGTCTCAACTAAGATAAAAACACAGTTCTGGTTGGTAGTCCAGACGTAGGTAAGCCTATCAGTAACCTTCCTCCTTGGTTGTCCATTCTTAGGGATAGATTTAAGGAGGTGCTGTCGTGAAAATCGTTTCAATTGGCTTGACAGTTTATTTTGAAGATGGATTTTGGCATGGATTGTTTGAACAAGAGTATGAGGGAACTTATCAAGTTTGTCGTGTGACATTTGGTCAGGAACCAAAAGAGGATGAAATTTTGAAACTTTTACAGACTCAGTTTGTTCGGTTATCTTTTAGTCCAGAGGCAACAGTCAAACAGCATGTGAAGATTAAGAATCCGAAGCGTCTGCAGCGAGCTGCAAAGAAACAGGTGAAGCAGAAAGTTTCTTCTAAGTCACAAGAGCTTTTACAGTTGCAGTACGAGGAACGAAAAAAGCATTCAAAACAACAGTCCAGTCTCCAAAAGCAATTGCTCAAGCAAGAGAAATTTGAACGCAAACAGCAAAAACGTAGAGAGAAGCACAAGGGGCATTAACTCACTCGTTTCCATATTTGATCATTCCTCCATAAACTGGGGGGATGATTTTTATAAGAGGGGGGTTTGCATTGTTGAATCGAAAACCAAGTGTTTCCTAAAATTTTCATTAAGATATGTTATACTATATTCAAGGAATGAACAAGGAGAAAGCTATGCCAATAAACGAATATGGTCAGATGATTGGTGAGTCAATGGAAGGTTATACACCAGGAGAACTGCCTTCCATTGATTTCTTAGAAGGGCGCTACGCTCGGATAGAAGCTCTTTCAGTGGAAAAGCATGCGGAGGATTTGCCAGCTGTCTATGGTCCAGATACGCCTCGGGAGATGTGGACCTACCTCTTTCAGGAGCCGATGGCAGATATGGCGGAACTGGTCACCGTCTTAAATCAGATGCTGGCTCGTAAGGATCGTTTTTACTATGCGATTATAGACAAGGCAACTGGTAAGGCCTTGGGAACTTTTTCTCTCATGCGCATTGACCAGAATAACCGAGTAATAGAAGTGGGTGCCGTCACCTTTTCGCCTGCTCTTAAGGGGACGAGGATAGGAACAGAAGCCCAGTATCTCTTGGCTCGCTATGTTTTTGAGAAACTCAACTATCGTCGCTATGAGTGGAAATGTGATGCTCTAAATCTGCCATCAAGACGAGCTGCGGAGCGTTTGGGCTTTGTCTATGAAGGAACCTTCCGCCAGGCTGTCGTTTATAAGGGGCGTACGAGGGATACGGATTGGCTGTCTATGATTGATAAGGACTGGCCCCAAGTCAAAGCTCGTTTGGAAGCATGGCTGGCTCCTAAAAATTTTGACAAGAATGGACGGCAGTACAAGAGTTTGAGAGAAATCTAAGAGGTGCTGACATGATTACCGTTAGAAAGCAAGAAGTTGTTAAGTTAGAGGATGTTTTGCATCTCTATCAGGCAGTCGGTTGGACAAACTATACACATCAACCTCAGATGTTGGAGAAAGCCTTGTCTCACTCATTAGCGATTTATCTGGCACTTGATGGCGATGCCGTGGTGGGCTTGGTCCGTTTGGTCGGAGATGGTTTTTCATCGATTTTTGTCCAGGATTTGATCGTTTTGCCTAGCTATCAGCGCCAAGGGATTGGTAGCGACTTGATGAAAGAGGTTTTAGGTGAATTCAAAGATGCCTATCAAGTCCAACTAGTGACCGAACATACAGAAAAAACCTTGGGATTCTATCGTTCTCTGGGATTTGAAACCTTATCTACTTACGATTGCACAGGAATGATTTGGGTCGATCGAAAAAAATAAAAATAATTATTTTTCTTAAGTAAAGTTTAAGTCTCCTCGTGTATTATATAGTCATTAAATAAAGACCTCCTAATACTCTTCGAAAATCTCATCAACCTTCGTTAGAGTCGACTTAGCTAACTATAGTTATGCTTGCGTCTATCTGCCTAGTCTGATTTCGATTTTCATTGAGTACCCTTTATTTAATGAAATCCTAAACTTTTCTTTTTCATCATAATCTCCTAAAGAAGTCACCCAATCAGGTGGCTTTTTTGTGACTTGAGAAAGGAAATTTCATTTGGAAAAAATTTTTCTAAAAAAATGATAAATCAGAAAAAAGTTAAGGTAATTTTAAGTCTCCTCGTGTATCATATAGTCATTAGATAAAGACCTCCTAACTTTATTTAATGAAATCCTAATCCTTTCTTTTTCATAATAATCTCCCTAAAGAGGCCACCCAATCAGGTGGCTTTTTTGTTTGAAAAAACTCCTTAGAAAGGACTAAGGAGAAAGAATCATGTTTTCTTTTTAAGTTGTTGATTTCGATACTGTCTAGGTGTTAAGTGATAGTGCTGCTTAAATTGACGGTTGAAGTTTGAAAGGTTGGTGAAACCGACTTGGCTTGCAATTTCTTGAATACTGAAGTTGGTTTGGACGAGTTTCTCACAGGATTTTTCAAGACGTAACTGGAGAAGGTAGTCCATACAACTGGCTCCAGTATGTTGCTTGAAAATACTCATAAAGTGATTTTTACTATATCCAAATGTTGTAGCCAGTTGCTCAATATGAATGGGTTCTGAGTAGTGCTGTTCAAGGTAGCAAATTACTTCTTTTAGTTTTTGGTATTTTTGGTAGGTATCATCTGTATAGTGTCGATTGACATATCGATACTTAAAGAGAAGATGAAGCAATTCGTATAGTTTAGATTTTATGAGTAGATCGTAGTATATGCTTTTTTCTTCAAGGATAGAAAAGAGGGAAAGAAGGCAGGATTGAATTTGATCATAGGCCTTATCGCCTGGTGATATTTGAGGAGTAAGGCAAAAGTGACCAGAGTGGAGGGGTTGGATATAGCGTTGGCTAAAACTGTCAATTTGACTTCTACCTAGGAAATCTAAATGGATACGAAAAACTGTTGAAATTTGTTCTTGATTTTCAATAGGGTAGATAGCGTGAGGAGACGTTGGCTGAATTAGGAAAATATCACCTTCATGACTTTCAAAGCGCTCAGAGTTGATATAGAAGGTAGCAGTTCCTTTTTTGACATAGATTATCTCGAATTCAGGATGCCAATGATAAATTGTATTAGAAGATTGCTTGGATAGGATTTGTTTTTCAAAATCATATGGAAAGTCAGATGGGTTATCTCGTAAGAAACGTGAACGGTCTGCCATGGTAAATCCTCCCAATATACTATTACTACGTTTATTATACCAAAAAAACTTCCTTATCTAGGAAGTTTTCGGGCTTTAAGCTTTCTTTTTCATATAAAAAATAGTAAGCATAAGTCCAATGAAGGCCAAAGCAATAGCAACATAAAAAGCTACACTATAATTTCCATTATTAGCCATTGCTATTTGAACAGCGACTTTGGGAGCGAAAAATGCTGCTAAAGAATATCCAGTGAAGACTATACCGTAGTTGACCCCTTGATTTGCAGGACCGTAATTTTCCATGACGATAGATGGGAAGACCCCCATAACACCACCAAAGCAGATACCAAGTCCTATAATTCCTAAGGTAAACCCGAATTGACCAGGGACGATAGTTAGGGAAAATAAAGCTAGGACAATGACAGAGTAGATAATTAATAAGGTCTTTGAACGGCCAATTTTATCAGAAAGTGATCCCCAGATAAAACGACCACTAGAGTTTGCGATTGAATAAAGAGAGACATAGAGAGCTGCAGTGCCTGCAGAGAGTCCAAACATTGATTGACCGATTGGTGATGCTTGAGAGGCAATCATCAAACCAGAAAAGGCGCCGACAAAGAACATGCTAATGATAATGTAAAACAGAGGACTTCGTAGCATTTGTTTCCAGTTTTTATTAGTAGCTCCTTGCTTGGTTGGGATAGGAGCTTTCCAGCCTACTGGTTGGTAGCCACTTGGAGCTGCCTTGATAAAGAAAATTGCACAGATGATAACAGCAATATAGACTAGCCCAATGGTACGAAAAGCAAAGAAGGCATCTTGTTGTTGAATGAGATTGCTCGCGACTGGAGAAGCGATGACTGCAGCAAATCCCATTCCGCCTGTCAGAATTCCAGAGGCTAAGCCACGTTTATCAGGGAAGAGGCGAAGTGAATTGGAGAGGGCACCCGAATAGGCAAAACCTTGACCAAGTCCAGCCATTAATCCATAGGTCAAATAAAGCATGGCTGGTGAATTGGCATAGCTGGTTAAGTAAAATCCGCTAGCAAATAGGAGAGCGCCGAGGGCGATGGTCCATTTTACATAACCTTTGTCAACTAAATAACCTCCTAGAATCATGGGGATAGGGCCGATTGCAGAGTTGATAGCAAATGCTAACATAATATCAGACATGGACCAGCCTGTTGAACTGCTAAGTGATCCGGCAAAAACAGAAAAGGAATAGACGGCACCTGTACAAAGAAGAATGGCTGTAGACGCGACTAAAATCCGCCAACGATTGAATGTCTCTTTCATAAAAACATCCTCCGTAAATGTATATTTTTTCACCAAGACTATATCATAGTTAAGGAAGCCGGTCAATAGTTAACGAAGATATTTTGTTAATTTTTTCACGAACTTGTACTAAAGTACGATAATCTGATAGAATAACACGGTCTTTATTATCAAGGATTTACAAGATTTTCTAAAGTAGTATAATGAAAGTAGATTAAATAAATGAAAGGGGTACCAAGATGAAACTAGTTGCTATCGTTGGAACCAATTCGGATCGCTCAACCAATCGGAAACTCTTGAAATTTATGCAAAAGCACTTTTCGGATAAAGCCGACATTGAGGTATTGGAAATCAAACAATTGCCAGCATTTAACGAACCTGAGGACAAGCAAGCGCCAGCTGAAGTTCAAGCTTTTTCAGAAAAAATTCTTGCCGCAGATGGTGTGATTATTTCAACACCTGAGTACGACCACACGATACCAGCACCTTTGGCCTCTGCTTTAGAGTGGATTGCTTATACCAGTCGTGCCTTGGTTAACAAACCAACGATGATTGTCGGAGCTTCTCTCGGTTTGCTAGGAACATCTAGAGCGCAGGCACATTTACGTCAGATTTTAGATGCGCCGGAGCTTAAAGCAAGAGTTATGCCTGGTACAGAGTTCTTTCTAGGTCATTCTGAGCAAGTTCTAGATGATGAGTGTCATTTGAACAATCCAGAAAAGGTTGCAGAACTGGAAGAACATTTTTCAGAATTTCAAAATTTTGTTGAACTAACAAAAGCTTTAGTAAAACCTGAAGATACAAATCGAAAAAAATCATTCATCTGGGAAGAATGGTTGAAAGCATAGGTATTTCAAGAAAGGAGAACAATCCATGAAATTAGTAGCTATTGTTGGGACTAATGCAAAAAAATCCTATAATCGCAACCTGTTGCAATTTATGAAAAGACATTTTGCTCAGAAAGCGGATATTGAGATTTTAGAAATAACAGATGTACCGATGTTTAATGAAACGGATGATCAAACAGATACACCTATTATTCAGAAGTTTAATCAGGTTATTTCAGAAGCTGATGGTGTCATTATCTCGACACCCGAGCACAATCATACGATTCCATCAAGTTTGAATAGCTTGCTCGAGTGGTTGTCTTTTAACATTCATCCACTAGACGGAAAGCCGACAATGATTGTCGGAGCTTCTTACGATATTCAAGGTTCTTCACGTGCCCAACTTCATCTTCGTCAGATTCTGGATGCTCCTGGGGTAAATGCAACAGTTATGCCAGGTAGTGAGTTTTTACTTGGTCGAGCGCATCGAGCGTTTGATGATAATGGAGATTTGATTGAGGAGCGAACCGTTGATTTTCTAGATAGTTGTTTTTATCGCTTCCTTCGCTTTGTATCTGTTGCAAACCAACTAAATCTTCCTGAAGAAGTTCGCTTTGAACCGGGGACTTACCATGTTACAACTGAAGGCCATAATGGTAAATTGCCGATGGATGTAACGGTTTCTGAGGACCGTATTGAAAAAATTGAAATCGATTCTTCTGGAGAATCTTCAGGAATCGCAGATGTCGTCTTTACCCGTATTCCAGCAGAAATCATTGAGGGACAAACATTAAATGTTGATGCGGTGTCAGGAGCTTCTGTGACTTCAAATGGTGTTTTAGATGGAGTTGCGCGTGCAGTCAAACAAGCGGGTGCAAATCCAGATGTTTTACGGAAGCGTTCAAAAGCGCCATCTGCCCTAGATAAAGAAGATAAAACCTATCAGGCAGACGTTGTCATCGTCGGAGGCGGAGGAGCTGGATTAGCTGCAGCGGCTGCAGTCTTACAAGCTGGTAAGAAGCCAATTGTTGTTGAGAAATTTCCTGCAATTGGAGGAAATACTGTTCGTGCAGGTGGTCCAATGAATGCACCAGATCCAGCATGGCAAGGAACCTTCGCAGCTCATCCAGGTGAGGCTCATACGCTTCAAGAATTGATTGCGACAGATGAATCAACGATTGATCCAGAATATCTAGAGGACTTTAGAGCCTTGAAAGTTGAGGTTGAACAGTATTTGCAGGACCCAAGCTATTTGTTCGATTCTACCTTGCTCTATCGTATCCAAACCTATATCGGTGGGAAACGGAAAGATTTACAAGGAAATGAAATTCATGGCCAATATGATTTAGTATCTGTCCTAACTGAGCGCGCTCTAGAGTCTGTTCGTTGGTTGGAAGACATTGGCGTTGAATTTGTTCGTAGTGAAGTGACAATGCCAGTTGGAGCCCTTTGGCGTCGTGGCCATAAGCCGGTTCAACCAATGGGGTATGCTTTTATATCTGTCCTACAAAAATATGTTCTAGAACATGGTGGCAAGATTTTGACAGATTCTCCAGTTAAAGAATTGCTTGTAAAAGAAGGGGCTGTCAAGGGTGTCAGAGCAGAAGGCCGAAACGGTCAAACCATCATTGTCAATGCAGATGCCGTTGTTCTAGCTTCTGGAGGATTTGGTGCCAATACCAAGATGCTACAAAAATACAATACCTACTGGACTGAAATTGCAGATGATATTGCTACATCTAATACACCAGCTGTAACAGGAGATGGTATTCTTTTAGGGCAAAGTGTAGGTGCAGATTTGGTGGGTATGGGCTTTAGTCAAATGATGCCAGTATCCGATCCAGTAACAGGTGCCCTCTTCTCAGGACTTCAAGTTCCTCCAGCTAACTTCATCATGGTAAATACTGAAGGGAAGCGCTTTGTAGATGAGTACGGTAGCCGAGACAAGCTATCTCAAGCAGCGATTGATAATGGAGGCTTGTTCTATCTAATCGCAGATGAACGTATCAAGGAAACTGCCTACAATACTAGCCAAGAAAAAATCGATGCCCAAGTCAAAGCAGGTACTCTCTATCGTGCAGATACGATAGAAGAGTTGGCGGTTCAGATTGGTATGGCCCCACAAGTTCTAGTGGAAACGATTAAGAATTACAATTCCTATGTAGATGCAGGTTTTGATCCTGAATTTAATAAAGGTAGCTTTGATCTTAAGTGTGAGGTTGCGCCATTTTACGCAACACCGAGAAAACCAGCTGTTCACCATACAATGGGTGGGCTCAAGATTGATACTTCAACACACGTTTTGAATGCAAAAGGTCAGATTATCCCTGGTTTGTATGCTGCCGGAGAAGTCGCAGGTGGACTCCATGCAGGTAACCGTCTAGGAGGAAATTCGCTTACGGATATCTTTACTTTTGGACGTATTGCAGGTCAAACAGCTGTTAAAGAAAATTGTTAGTGATTGATTTAAAAATTAAGGGAATTTTAAGTCTCCTCGTGTATCATATAGCCATTAGATAAAGACCTCCTAACTTTATTTAATGAAATCCTAATCCTTTCTTTTTCATAATAATCTCCCTAAAGAGGCCACCCAATCAGGTGGCTTTTTTGTTTGTGGCTTGGATTTTTGCTATAATAGGAACATGAGTAGAATTTTAGACAATGAGATAATGGGGGACGAGGAGTTAGTAGAACGTACGCTCCGTCCTCAGTATTTACGTGAATATATTGGGCAGGATAAGGTCAAGGACCAGCTGCAAATCTTTATCGAAGCTGCCAAAATGCGGGATGAGGCGCTGGACCATGTGCTCTTATTTGGGCCTCCAGGTTTGGGGAAAACGACCATGGCCTTTGTCATTGCTAACGAATTAGGTGTCAATCTCAAGCAAACGTCTGGTCCTGTCATTGAAAAAGCGGGTGACTTGGTAGCGATTTTGAATGATTTGGAGCCTGGAGACGTCCTCTTTATTGATGAGATTCATCGCTTGCCCATGTCGGTGGAAGAGGTGCTTTATAGTGCTATGGAGGACTTCTACATTGACATTATGATTGGGGCTGGAGAGGGCAGTCGCAGTGTTCATCTGGAATTACCACCTTTTACCTTGATTGGTGCGACGACACGAGCAGGAATGCTTTCAAATCCTCTTCGTGCCCGTTTTGGAATTACTGGTCATATGGAATACTATGCCCACGCTGATTTGACGGAAATCGTTGAGCGGACAGCAGATATTTTTGAGATGGAAATCACCCATGAAGCAGCTGCTGAGCTGGCCTTACGCAGTCGAGGAACTCCCCGTATCGCCAATCGTCTCCTCAAGCGCGTGCGCGACTTTGCTCAGATTATGGGGGATGGTTTAATCGATGATGTGATTACCGATAAGGCCTTGACCATGCTGGACGTAGACCATGAAGGATTGGACTATGTGGACCAAAAAATTCTTCGTACCATGATTGAGATGTACGGTGGTGGTCCTGTCGGGCTGGGAACTCTCTCCGTTAATATTGCCGAGGAGCGCGAAACGGTTGAAGATATGTACGAACCCTACCTCATTCAGAAAGGTTTTATCATGCGAACACGGTCTGGACGGGTTGCAACAGCTAAAGCATATGAGCATTTAGGTTATGAATACAGTGAAAAATGAGCACGAAATTCTAGAGGCTTTCAGAGAAAATCCAGATTTGATGAAAATCTTAACCATCATCCGTAACCTTGGTCTGAAAGACTCGTGGTTGGCAGCAGGTTCGGTTAGAAATTTCATCTGGAATCTCTTGTCAGACAAATCCCCTTTTGACCGTGAGACGGATGTGGATGTGATTTTCTTTGATCCAGATGTTTCTTATGAGGAAACAGTATCCCTAGAGAGCAAGCTGAGAGAAGATTTCCCTCAGTATCAGTGGGAGTTGAAAAATCAGGTCTATATGCATCTGCACAGTCCCTACACGGTACCTTACACGAGTTCTCGTGATGCCATGAGTAAATATCCAGAGCGCTGTACGGCGATAGGGCTTCGCTTGAATGAAGATTCTACTTTAGAGCTCTTTGCACCTTATGGTTTAGAGGATATTTTAAAGTTTCAAGTTCACCCGACTCCTCATTTCTTAGAAAATGAAGACCGAATGAAGCTCTATCAAGAACGCTTGTCCAAGAAAAATTGGCAAGAAAAATGGAAAAATCTCACTTTCTCAAATCTTTGAAAAGAAGTTAGTGACTTGATTACATAAGAATTCTATATGTGAGTTTGTAATCATCACAAGATGAGCAGAGAAATCTAAAGATGCAAAAAATTATATAGTCAACAGGAACAACTCATTCAATCTATCATAGCTAACAAAGATACCGAATTTGTGAGATTGAGTGAGAAAAACATCTATTAAGGCTATCCTTATTGTTCTTGAAAGACAAGACTCCTGGGGGAATTATCCCAAGTAACTAACTTGAGCTTGAAAATTGGCATGTAAACGCTTTTGAAAAGTCGTAAATTATGATACAATGTTTAGAGAAATTACTGAGACGAGGATTTAGAAAACAATGAAAGTACATTTCACAAATTTATTTGGGCAAGCATCAACGAGTGTTGCCTTGATGGCGCAGAACAATGTCATGAAAATTGTTCGAGACTTTGGAGTTAACGAACTGGGGATATATTTTTATGATGCAAGCCATGAACCGTGGGAAGAACTGAACTCGCGAATGGATGGAATTGTCGCGGGGGTATCTTATGGAGATGTCGTTTTTTTCCAATCTCCTTCATGGAATAGTGTTGAATGGGACAATCACTTGATAGAAAAGTTAAAGCTTTCTCATGTAAAAATGGTGATGTTTATCCATGATGTTCAGCCACTAATGTTTGAGAGCAATTATTATCTTATGAAGGCCCACATTGACATGTATAATAAATGTGATGTGGTGGTAGTACCATCCGAACAAATGTACCAGAAACTCGTTTCAGAAGGATTAACCGTCAAGAACTACGTTGTTCAAACACTCTGGGATCTTCCCCATGGTTTGGAACTCTATACTCCAAAGTTTGAGAAAAAATTAATCTTCTCAGGAGACCCATCTCGTTTTCCACATATTGTTGACTGGAAACAAAGTACACCCCTGCACGTTTACGCTACGAGAGCAGAGGGAGTAGATTATTCCAAAGTCCATCTTGAAGGTTGGCGAACTCAGCAGGAATTATTGTTGGAGTTGTCTAAAGGAGGAGGTTTTGGCCTAGTATGGGGAAATTCCGAAAATCCTGCGGAAGAGCGTGACTACTACAAAGAAAATGTTTCTTATAAGTTAACAACTTATCTGGCTGCGGGTATTCCTGTGGTTGTGCCAGACTATCTTTCTAATGTGGACTATATCCGTGAGAAAGGTTTGGGCTTTGTCGTGTCCAGTTTGGAAGAAGCTAGTCGTGTAGTTCAGGAATGTACGGAAGAAGAGTATGATCAAATGGTCACAAGAGCAAAATACACAGCTTACTTAATTAAAAATGGTTATTTCACAAAGAAATTGTTTATTGATTCCATGATGCTCTTAGATTAGTCAAAAGTCAGTCATCGGTTTACCACATTCAGATTTAGAAAGGCAAAATTTCAAGTCGAAGTTAGCTATCTGAGATAATTAGTTTTTTGTCAACTGTATAGTGGGGTGATGAAAAACCACATCTTGGAGGGAACCAATTTGGTTCCCTCCTTTTTGCTAGACGCTTGAAGCTGATTTCCTCTACTTATAAATTTAGACGTAAGAAAATACCCCCAAAACTATCTAGCTTTTTTGGGGGGAGGTCATATATGGAGGGGGAGAGGATTACAAAATCATCACCAAGGTTCCAATCGTAATCAGTATACATCCAATGATTGTTTTAAACGTCAGGACATCTTGTAGAAAGAAAAAGGCTAAAACGAGTGTAATGACGAGACTAAACTTATCGACAGCAGATACCTCAGTCGCATTGCCCATCTGTAGTGCCTTGTAGTAGCAGAGCCAGGAGGCGCCAGTGGCCAAGCCTGATAAGATGAGAAAGAGCCAACTTTTTCTACTGATGTTGACAAGCTCAGTCTGACTATTGGTCAAGAAAACCATAGCCCAAGCCATAAGGATGACGACGACCGTACGAATGGCTGTTGCTAGATTGGACGGAACTCCCTCAATCCCAATCTTGGCTAAAATAGAAGTTAAGGCTGCAAAAACAGCAGAAAAAAGCGCGAAGAAAAACCACATGGTAACTACCTCCTCTCTCTATTATAAGTAATCGAATCCTACTTGTCAGTTCTCAAGTGAAATCTTGCTCTGATGGTATTTTAAAAAACTATACCAATTTTTATACTTGACAAGCGAGAAAAACAAGTATATACTGTCTTTGCTGGTTCTGTAAAAGGAAAATCAGACTATACCAATTTAAGGGGAAAGCACAGCTTGTCTGTGTCGTATATACTATGTGTGGAATTGTCGGTGTTGTTGGAAACACAAATGCAACTGATATTTTGATTCAAGGGCTTGAAAAGCTCGAATACCGTGGCTATGATTCTGCGGGAATTTTTGTCCTAGGTGGTGCTGAAAATCATCTAGTTAAGGCTGTTGGCCGTATCGCTGAATTGTCTGCTAAAACTACTGGTGTTGAGGGAACAACTGGTATCGGTCATACTCGTTGGGCGACTCACGGGAAACCAACTGAGGACAATGCTCACCCACATCGCTCTGAGACAGGACGTTTTGTCTTGGTACACAATGGGGTGATTGAAAACTACCTTGAGATCAAGGAAGAATACCTTGCAGGTCACCACTTCAAGGGGCAAACAGATACGGAAATCGCTGTTCACTTGATTGGAAAATTTGTAGAAGAAGATGGTCTCTCAGTTCTTGAAGCTTTCAAAAAAGCCCTTCACATCATCCGTGGTTCTTATGCTTTTGCCTTGATTGACTCTGAAAATCCAGATGTCATCTATGTCGCTAAGAACAAATCTCCACTTTTGATTGGTCTTGGAGAAGGCTATAACATGGTCTGCTCAGATGCTATGGCTATGATTCGTGAGACCAACCAATACATGGAAATCCATGACCAAGAGCTGGTAATCGTCAAGGCTGATAGCGTCGAAGTTCAAGACTATGATGGTAACAGTCGTGAGCGTGCTAGCTATACTGCTGAGCTCGACTTGTCAGATATCGGTAAAGGAACTTATCCTTACTACATGCTCAAGGAAATCGACGAGCAACCAACGGTTATGCGTAAACTCATCCAAGCCTACACAGATGAGGCAGGTCAAGTAGTGGTAGACCCAGCTATCATCAAGGCTGTTCAAGACGCAGACCGCATCTACATCCTTGCGGCTGGAACTTCTTACCATGCAGGATTTGCTTCTAAGAAGATGTTGGAAGAATTGACGGATACACCAGTGGAACTTGGAATTTCATCTGAGTGGGGCTACGGTATGCCACTTCTCAGCCAAAAACCACTCTTTATCTTTATCAGCCAGTCTGGTGAAACAGCTGACAGCCGTCAAGTTTTGGTCAAGGCCAATGAAATGGGGATTCCGAGCTTAACGGTTACAAACGTGCCAGGTTCGACTCTTTCACGTGAAGCCAACCATACCATGCTCCTTCACGCGGGACCTGAAATTGCCGTAGCATCAACCAAGGCTTATACAGCGCAAATTGCAGCCCTTGCCTTCCTTGCAAAAGCAGTCGGTGAAGCAAATGGCAATGCTAAAGCACAAGCCTTTGATCTGATTCGTGAGTTGTCTATCGTGGCTCAGTCTATCGAATCAACTCTTTCTGAGAAGGAAGCGATTGATGCCAAGGTTCGTGATCTTCTTGAAACAACTCGCAACGCCTTTTACATCGGACGTGGTCAAGACTACTACGTAGCCATGGAAGCGAGTCTTAAGCTCAAAGAGATTTCTTACATCCAGTGTGAAGGCTTTGCGGCAGGAGAACTCAAGCATGGAACGATTGCCTTGATTGAAGAAGGAACACCTGTTTTGGCCCTCTTGTCAGATCCAGTCCTTGCCAACCACACTCGTGGAAATATCCAAGAGGTCGCAGCCCGTGGTGCCAAGGTTCTCACCATCGCAGAAGAAAATGTTGCCAAAGATACAGATGACATCGTCCTTACGACCGTACACCCTTACCTCTCACCAATCTCAATGGTCGTACCAACACAATTGGTCGCTTACTTTGCAACCTTACACCGTGGCCTTGATGTGGACAAACCACGTAACCTTGCTAAGTCAGTAACAGTAGAATAAGCTAAGAAAGTCTAGTTGATCTAGGCTTTTTTCTAATGAGCAAATTTATTGAAAATAAAACTAATTAGTTATAAAATACCCTAAAACTAAAAGAGATAGCGAGGAAACAGGATGGTAGAATTAGGAATTTCAACATTTGGGGAAACAACAGCTCTGGAAGGGACTGGACAGATTTACAGTCATGATGAGCGCATTCGTCAGCTGGTGGCAGAGATAGAGCTGGCTGATAAGGTTGGTTTGGATGTGTACGGGATTGGGGAGCATCATCGGGAGGACTTTGCGGTATCGGCGCCAGAGATTGTTCTTGCAGCTGGGGCAGTCAATACCAAGAAAATCCGTTTGACCAGTGCAGTCAGCATTCTCTCGAGTATGGATCCAATTCGCTTGTTCCAACAATATGCAACCATCGATGCCTTGTCAAATGGACGTGCAGAGATTATGGCTGGGCGTGGTTCATTCACCGAGTCTTTCCCACTGTTTGGCTATGACTTGAAAGACTATGAAGCTCTCTTTGATGAAAAGTTAGATCTGTTTCAGCTGGCAAATGAAAACACCAAAGTGAACTGGCAGGGGCAATTGACTCAAAGCATTGCTGGAAAAGAAGTCTATCCCCGTCCAGTTCAGGATAAATTGCCATTGTGGGTGGCGACAGGAGGTCATGTAGAGTCAACAGTGAAGATTGCTCAGGCGGGGTTGCCGATTGTCTATGCTATTATCGGTGGCAATCCGCGTTATTTTAAAAAGTTGATTCAAGCTTATCGTGAGATTGGGAGCGAAGCCGGTCATGCGGATAAAGACCTGAAAGTGGGAGCCCATTCTTGGGGCTGGATTGCTGAGGATGGCGAGCAGGCTGTAAAAGATTATTTCCATCCGACTAAGCAAGTGGTGGATGCGATTTCCAAGGACCGTCCACACTGGCAGGAGTTGACTTATGAGCAATATTTGGAGCAAGTTGGGCCAAATGGAGCCATGTTTGTGGGAAATCCAGACCAGGTGGCAGAAAAATTGATTCGCATGATTGAGGATTTAGACTTGGACCGTTTCATGCTTCATCTACCGCTTGGTTCTATGCCACATGATCAAGTTTTGAGAGCTATTGAACTCTTCGGCACACAAGTGGCGCCGAAAATACGTGCTTACTTTGCTATGAAAGAGGAGTTATAAAAAAATTCAATCAGTTGAGTCGATTGGTGAGGATCACCCTTGGATTCAGCAACAGGTGGAAGTGGTACAAGAGATAGAGCATACTACCTAGTGGAATATATACTAGTTTATACCAAGTACAAGATAAAATAGTAAAAAAGACGATTTCCGCTTGGAAATCGTCTTTTTTCGCTATTCTCGCAAATACGATATCTTGTAGTTGGTGTAAACTGGTAGATAGCTCTCTTATTTTATTTATCAAAACCTTGTAAGTTTTTTTGGCGCTCTTCAGTTTGACCCTTGGCATCCAATTTATTACCATTGTAAACAGTGCTTTCCCATGATCCGTACATTGGGTTAGGGAAAATGATGAATTTCTCACCAAACTCTTTTTGTAATTCCTCTAATTTTTGGTCGCGCTCAGTTTCAGAGGTCTTTGAAAACTCTGCAAAGTCCACAAGATTGTCTCCTAGTAGCATGACTAAGTTGGTTTTTTCTTGGACTGCTTGTCTACGACCTTCTTTAGATTTGACGCCTTTTTCTAAGAACATGAGATGATCGCGGCTTTGTACAGGAATTCCTTCGTTTTCTAGGTTTTTGATCGTATCATCTACCTGATCTATCGTGCGGTCAGATACATAGTAAATTTGGACACCGTTTTGGTCTGCAAATTGGAGAAAGTCTTTAGCACCTGGTACAGCCTTGGCTGCGGCTTTTTTTACCCAGACATCCCAGTTTTCTGGGGTAAATGCTGTTCCGTCTTTGACATTTTGCGCTTGATAAGGACTATTGTCTAATACGGTTTCGTCCAAGTCCAAAACGATAGAGTAGGGTTTATCTGTCTGTGTTTTTAGTAGTTCTTTCAAACGATCAGTAGCGACATTGTAACCTTGTAGATAGAGTGCCTTGGTTTCAGCTGCTTTTTGATACCAAAGAGTTGACATAGTGTTCTCTCTTGAACGCAACTGATCATAGGTCATGGTAACCTGATTATCAGATGTACTACTTTGTGTTGTCTGTGAATTTGCCGAATTTGTGCCACAGCCAGTCAGTAAAATGACGGAAGTAAGTGTAGAAGCAATTGTAATGGTAACTTTGGATATTTTCATAATCCCATCCTCCTAATAATAGTCTATTAATATTGTAGCGTTTTCGTGGGATTTGTGCAAGGAAATATCGAGAGAAAAGAAATTTTTCAGTAGTAATTTGGTACTAGGATAAAATTATGTACTTAATTTTGGAATGAAGATGGATATAAAAAAATTCAATCGGCTTGATAGAAAATCTATATCAGCTTCTTTTTGAAAAATAGATGAAAATAAAGTGAATCTTTGGAAGGCTAGTAACATCAAGCTTTTCAGGGATTTTTTTCTTTATAGATATAAAAATTCCCAATCAAGTCAATAGTCAATATATATTGGGAAAAGGGGAAAAGGAGTGGTAAGATGGTTTCAATCCAAATGGAAGGAGAGAGGTATGGCAAGTAAAAGAGACTTAGTCTTTAGAGCGATTCGAGGCGATGAAGTGGAAAGAGTTCCTGTGGGATTTTGGTTTCATTTTGTAACACTCGAAGAAAAGGGGCAGGGATTAAATAATCCACGTATCTTTCAAAAAAGTGTTGATGGGCATCGCAACTATGTGGAAAGGATTCGTCCTGATTTTGTCAAAATTATGAGCGACGGTTTTTTCCTTTATCCAAGTAATGTCTATAGTCCTAAGATTGCAAGCATTCAGGAGTTGACTTCTATTGAGTCGATTGGTGAGGAACACCCATGGATTCAGCAACAGGTGGAAGTGGTACAAGCGATTCGAGAGACCTTTACCGAAGAGATTGCTTCTTTCTACAATATCTTTTCACCGATCTCCTACCTCAAGCGCTGGTTCCGTACAGAAACTTCACGGGGAGATAAGGAAGTGGCTGATCTATTGCTTGAAAATCCTGAGCGATTTAGAGCGGTTCTAGATGTGATTACAGGAGATGTTGCTATCCTAACTCAGAAAATCATCCAGCAAGGCGGTGTCGATGGGATTTACCTCAGCACCCAGGAAATTCAAGATGAGCGCATCACACCAGCACTCTACCAAACCTATATCGAACCGAGCAATATAGCGGTTTTGGAGGCAGCCAATCAGGTGGGTGGGACTAATATCCTCCATATCTGTGGTTTTGAAGGTGCGAGCAATGATGTGACGATATTTAAGGACTATCCAGCTCAAGTGGTCAACTGGGCGACCCACCATGAGGGTGTTAGTTTGACACAGGGGCAAGAGTTGTTTCCAGGCAAGGCCGTTTTAGGTGGATTTGAAAATGGCAAGAACAGTTTGCTTTATCAAGGTTCCAAGGCAGAATTGCAAAATGAAACAAGGCGGTTGCTGGCTGAAGCTGGTAGTAAAGGCGTTCTTCTGGGAGCTGACTGCACTGTTCCAGATGACTTTGACTTAGAGAGGTTGGACTGGATTCGGCAGGTAGCTGTTCTCTAAAAGGAGGAGCTATGAAAGGTAAAAGATGGGGCATCTTCATTGCAGTTGTCGGTTTGCTGGCCTTGGTCGCCATAAGTGTCGTAAAAAATGGGCACTGCAAAAATGGAGAGAGATGTCGTGGAGTTCAGGATTTTTCCAAGTCCAGTCTCCCCTTTCTACGCTCGAATGATATCGCCAGCAGTTTATTAGTTGAAAAAGTAAGAAATGGAGAATAAGAATGTCAGAAAAAAGAGAATGGGTTTTAAAAGCATTTAGAGGTGAAAAGGTTGATCGTGTGCCAGTTGGTTTTTGGCACCATTTCACATCCGAAGACGAATGGCTACACGGTTTCGCAAATCCAGCCATTATCAAGAAGAATATCGAGGGTCATAAGCGCTTTATCCGAGAAGTTCAGCCAGACTTTATCAAACTCATGAGTGATGGCTACTTTGCTTATCCAAATCCAGCGATTGCCAAAGGAAAATCACTTCAAGAATTAGCGACTATTCAACCACTCGGGCCAGACCACGCTTGGATAAAAGAGCAGGTGGACTTGGTTAAGAAAATCAAGCAAGAGTTTACAGAAGATATCGTTGCGATTTACAATATTTTTGCTCCTGTGACCTATCTCAAGTGGTTGCTTGGGGAAGTGTCTGGCGGGGATGACCTTATTGCGGACTTTCTGGTGGAAGATCCTGAAGCTCTGAAGAAGGTGTTGGATGTGATTGCAGAGGATATTGCGAGTCTCAGTCGAGCTGTCATCGAAGATGCTGGTGCTGATGGAATCTACCTCAGCGTGCAAAGTATCCAAGATCAACGAGTGTCGGCAGCAGAGTATCAAGCCGTCATTGCACCTAGCGAGATAACGGTTCTGGAAGCAGCTAGTGCTGTTGGTGGTGTCACAGTTCTTCATATCTGTGGCTACGAGGGAGCGCGAAATGATATTCACCTTTTTGCAGACTATCCAGCCCAAGTCTTTAACTGGGCTGTAGGACCAGAGGGAATCACTCTCAAGGAAGGTCGTGAGATTTTCAAGGGACGTACGGTTCTTGGAGGTTTCGAAAATGGCAAGACAGGCTTGCTGTATACTGGTAGCAAGGATGCCATTCAGGCTGAAGCAAAGAAACTAGTTGCAGAAGCTGGGGAACAGGGCTTGGTACTTGGGGCAGATTGTACCATTCCAAGTGATATCGCAGTTGAACGTATCCAGTGGGTGAGAGAAGCGCTTGAAAACTAAAGGAGAAAAAGATGAGTAAAAAAGCATGGATTATCGGTGGTGTAGCAGTTGTTGCAGTAATTGGGGCAACGATTATCGGGAGAAGTTTAGCTGGCGCTCCATCCAAGGAGGGAGAAACGGCTTCGTCTGCTGAAGTCATAACCTTGAAGGTTGCCCATACACAAAACTACGTACCTTATGACTTTGTCAATGAAAAAGGGGAATCAGATGGTTATGAAGTAGCTGTTTTGAAGGCTGTTGATGAGAAGTTGGCAAACTATAAATTTGAATATACGGGTACCAGTGATGACGACCTCTTGATTGGTCTGGAATCAGGCAAGTACGACATCGGAACCAAGGGAGCTTGGTACACAGATGAACGAGCTAAAAAGTTTGTCATTCCATCTGAACCAGTCGGAGCGAGCATCATCGGATTTACTGTCAGAAAAGAAGACGAACAGAAATACAAAACCATTGATGACTTTGCTAAGAATAAAGGGAAATTGGTTCCCATCTCTCCACAGAATGCTCAATGGAATGTCATCACCAGCTACAATGAAAAACATCAGGATGCACCGATTGAGCTAACAGCAGCTGAATCTTTTAAAGTGGCAGATGCCTATGCCTGGGTCTTAGAAGGACGTTATGACGCCTTCTTTGATATCAAACTGTCCTTTGAAAAAGCAGTTACCGCAGAAGATGGCCCTTACCACCAATATGCGGATAAACTCAGCTGGTTCCCATATAAAGGCATTCCAACTTATCCCTTGATTCACCGTGATGAAAAGGGTGAGAAATTCGCTAAAGAATACGAAAAAGCAATTAAAGAATTGAAAGAAGATGGCACGCTTGCTAAGCTATCTCAGCAATATTTCAAAGAAGATGTCTTTAGTTACGTAGACAAAGACTAGACCAGAAATTCCAAGACTAGAAAGGGTTTTGCATGGTTTCTTATGATTTTTCCAAGGTCTTTCAGTTTTTACCGACCTTATGGCAGGCACTTCCTATGACCTTGTCCATTCTCTTTTTTACCACTCTTCTTGGTTCCCTTTTTGGAGGTCTCTTGGCCTGGGCACAAGTAGGAGAAGACAAGAGTTTTGCAGCGATTTCCAAAGGCTATATCTTTACCCTTCGTTGTACTCCGCCGATTGTCTTACTTTTTCTAGTCTTTTATGGCTTGCCAGAATTTCTGAAATGGTGGCTTGGTTTGGATATCAACAACTGGTCTAAAACTATTTTTGTTCTCCTGACGATGATTCTCTTGTTTGCGGCTATTGTTGCCGAGGTTTTCAAGGCGGCCTATCAAGCTATTCCAAAGGGGCAGACAGAGGCCGGGCTTAGTATTGGTTTGACTCCAAGTCAGACTTTTTGGAGAATCATTTTCCCCCAAGCTTTTCAAGTTGCTCTTCCCAATATAACAACCGCTATTCTCAATCTCATGCGGGATGCTGCTTTGGCTTATACGATTGGTTTCGTTGATGTTATGGGGGCGGGGAATCTCTTGATTAGTCGCAATTTAGGGAACTACTCTCTGGAAACCTATACGGCAGTTGCGCTTCTTTACTGGGGGATTGCCTTGGTTATTTCTAGCTTGAGTCGTTTGCTTGAGAAGTCTTTGGAAACAAAAGGGAGGTAAGAAATGGATATAGACTATATTGTAAAGACCTTTCTGGAGACCTTGAAGGGTGTGCCAATCACCTTGATTATCATGATTGTGGCTATGGTCTTAAGCTTTTTGCCGGCTCTATTTTTAGCCTTGGGGCAGATTTACAAGATTCGAGGGGTGAGGAGTTTTTCTCTGGTCTATCTGGCTTTTATCCGAGCGACTCCACCGATTTTATTGATTCTCTTCTTTTATAGTTTGTTTCCAAGTTTGCTGAATCAATTTCTCAAAAGTATAGGAAGTGACTTTGATATTTTCAAACTTGATCCTCTCTACTATGCTTTTATCATTTATAGTTTGATGACAGTCGGGAGTTTGTCGGAGATTTTGCGTTCAGCTATCTTGACGGTGGACAAGGGACAACTAGAGGCAGCGCATGCGATTGGCTTGACTACGACCCAGGCCTATCTAAGGATTGTTTTTCCTCAAGCCTTGCGCTCAGCCTTGCCTAACTTAGCCAATCTGGTGATCAATATCGTCAAAGGGACCTCCCTGGTCTTTGTCATGACCATCAAGGACATCACCGCTATTGCCCGTGTGGAAGCATCCTACGGCTACCAGTATTTTGAGTCTTATTTTGTGATCTTTTTGCAGTATATTTTGATCTGTGGTTTGATTCAGTGGGGCTTCTCCCTACTGGAGAAAGGCTATGTGAAAAAAGAAAAGAGTGCAAAAGCATCTAGCGCGCGTTTTGTATAGGAGGACAGGATGTTACAAGTAGAACATATCGCAAAAACATTTGGAGAGAGACAGGTCTTGGAGGATGTTAATCTTCAGGTCAACCAAGGGGATGTCGTCGTTATCTTAGGACCATCAGGTTCGGGGAAAACGACCTTTCTCCGTTGTCTCAACCACTTAGAAAAAGCTGACAGTGGCTGTTTGACCTTAGCAGGAAAGACCTATGACTTATCCAAATTGAGCAAGAAAGACATTCTAGAAATTCGCCAAAAAACAGCCTTTGTTTTCCAACACTACAATCTCTTTGCAAATAAAACTGCTCTGGAAAATATTCTAGAAGGCCTAATCGTAGCTCGTAAAGTTCCCAAGGAAGAAGCGCTCAAACGTGCAGAATCTGCCTTAGAAAAAGTTGGTTTACTTGCTTATAAGGACTACTACCCTTCACAACTATCTGGAGGGCAACAACAACGAATAGGAATTGCGCGTGCTATTGCCGTCAAGCCCGAGGTCATTTTGCTAGATGAACCAACATCTGCACTAGACCCTGAGTTGGTTGGAGATGTTTTGGATGTTCTGAAACAGTTGGCTGGAGAAGGTGTGACCATGGTGGTCGTCACGCATGAGATGGGATTTGCTAGGGATGTCGCTAACCACGTTATTTTTATGGATGGAGGCCGTATCGTAGAGGAGAACAATCCCCACGATTTCTTTAGTCGTCCGCAGGAAGAACGAACCAAGCAGTTTCTGGCTCGTATCTTATCAGATGCAACCTATAGTGTAGAATATATGATTTGATAGATAAGTGCATTATGAAAGTAACTTATGAGGCAAAGTTTCAATCTATAAACTATGGAAAAAGGTGTCAGCTTGAAATGACTTTTAGAGAAAACGAGGTTTTGAACTTAGGTTGACTACTTTAGATGATTTGAGGTACTTTTTCATACACTCAAGTGGGCAATCTTATTTTAGATTTTTCATTTCTCAAAAAACTTAAGAAAAATTTAAGCTAGGAGGTGTATACTAAACTCATAAGTTAAGAAGAACTTAACTTAAACTCCTAAAACTTTTTCATAATAATCTCCCTATAAAATAAAGTCGCCCAATTAGGCGGCTTATTTTTTGTCTATCTGTAAGCAGAGGCAGTAACTTAGCAATAGAAGAATAGAGGGAAATATGGTATAATGAAATGATAGATTTTTGAATAGGAATAAGATCATGTTTGGATTTTTTAAGAAAGATAAAGCTGTAGAAGTTGAGGTTCCAACACAGGTTCCTGCTCACATTGGCATCATCATGGATGGAAATGGTCGCTGGGCTAAAAAACGGATGCAACCACGGGTTTTTGGTCATAAGGCAGGGATGGAAGCCCTCCAAAAGGTGACCAAGGCAGCTAATAAGATGGGAGTTAAGGTCATCACAGTCTATGCCTTTTCAACGGAAAACTGGACGCGCCCAGATCAAGAAGTCAAGTTTATCATGAACTTGCCAGTCGAGTTTTATGATAACTACGTCCCTGAATTGCATGCAAATAATGTTAAGATTCAGATGATTGGGGAGACAGATCGCCTACCTAAGCCGACTTTTGAAGCTTTGAAAAAAGCAGAGGAATTGACCAAGAACAATACAGGCTTGATTCTCAATTTTGCGCTTAACTATGGTGGTCGTGCTGAAATTACGCAGGCTTTTAAGAGCTTGGCTCAGGAAGTTCTAGATGCCAAAATCAATCCTGGTGATATTACAGAAGATATGATAGGGGATTATCTTTTCACACAACGCCTGCCAAAGGATTTGCGAGATCCTGATTTGATTATCCGTACGAGTGGTGAGTTGCGTTTGAGTAATTTCTTGCCATGGCAAGCAGCCTATAGTGAGCTTTACTTTACGGATACCTTGTGGCCTGATTTTGATGAAGCATCTTTGAAGGAGGCTATTACGGCCTATAATCGTCGCAATCGCCGTTTTGGAGGAGTTTAGGAGAAGATATGACCCAAGATTTACAAAAGAGAACATTGTTTGCGGCATTGGCCCTGGCTATTTTCCTTCCAGTCTTATTTGTGGGAGGACTCTTGTTGCAGATAGGGATTGGTTTGTTAGCCATGCTGACTGTCCATGAACTCTTGCAGATGAAGGGGCTAAAGACCATGACCATCGAGGGCGCCTTGACCCTCTTTGCGACCTTCGCCCTAACAATCCCCTTAGAAAATTATCTAACTTTTTTGCCAGTTGATGGGAATGTGGTTGCTTATAGTGTTCTGATTACAATAATGCTAGGGACGACCGTTTTCAGTAAAAGCTATACGATTGAAGATGCAGTTTTCCCGATTGCTGTGAGTTTTTATGTTGGTTTTGGTTTCAATGCCTTACTAGATGCTCGGGTGGCAGGTTTTGACAAGGTGCTTCTGGCCCTCTTTATCGTTTGGGCGACAGATAGTGCGGCTTACCTGATAGGGATGAATTTTGGGAAGCATAAGTTGGCACCAAGAGTTTCTCCTAATAAGAGTATTGAGGGCTTTATAGGTGGTATTCTAGGTGCGGTACTGGTAACGGCAATCTTCATGCTAGTAGACAGCACAGTTGCTCTCCCTTATGGGATTTATAGAATGAGCCTCTTTGCCGTCTTCTTCAGTGTGGCGGGTCAGTTTGGTGACTTGATTGAGAGTGCTATGAAACGCCATTTTGGTGTCAAGGATTCAGGGAAATTTATCCCGGGGCATGGTGGTGTGTTGGATCGTTTTGACAGTATGCTAGTTGTCTTTCCTATCATGCACTTGTTTGGCCTGTTTTAAAGAAAGGAATATTGAATGATTGGATTGCTAACCTTTATCCTGGTTTTTGGGATTATCGTGGTGGTGCATGAGTTTGGACATTTTTATTTTGCCAAGAAATCAGGCATTCTAGTTCGTGAATTTGCTATTGGTATGGGCCCCAAGATTTTTGCCCATATTGGTAAGGATGGCACTGCTTATACCATTCGGATCCTTCCTTTAGGAGGGTATGTTCGTATGGCTGGTTGGGGCGATGATGCGACGGAGATCAAGACTGGAACCCCAGTCAGTTTAACACTTGCAGAGGATGGTAAGGTCAAACGGATCAACCTCTCAGGGAAGAAACTGGATCAAACAGCTCTCCCTATGCAGGTAACCCAGTTTGATTTCGAAGATAAGCTCTTCATTAAAGGCTTGGTCTTGGAAGAAGAAAAGACCTTTGCTGTGGATCACGATGCAACAGTTGTTGAGGCAGATGGTACCGAAGTACGCATCGCGCCTCTGGATGTACAGTATCAAAATGCTTCTATCTGGGGCAAGCTCATCACCAACTTTGCAGGTCCTATGAATAACTTTATCTTAGGTGTTGTTGTTTTTTGGATCTTGATCTTTTTGCAGGGCGGTGTTAGAGATACTCAGACAAATCTCTTTCATGTCATGCCAGAGGGAGCTTTGGCTAAGGTGGGTGTAGCTGAGACAGCTCAAATTACCAAGGTCGGCTCACATGAGGTTAAAAATTGGCAAGATTTAACCCAAGCTGTGGAAGCAGATACCAAGGACAAGACCTCCCCGACCTTGGATGTGACCATTTCTGAAAATGGTAGCGAAAAACAAGTCACGGTGACTCCAGAAGAGAATCAAGGACGTTATATTCTTGGGGTTCAACCGGGAGTCAAGTCAGACCTCCTATCCATGTTTGTTGGTGGATTTACAACCGCTGCTGACTCAGGGCTCCGTATCCTTTCGGCTCTGAAAAACTTGATTTTCCATCCAGATTTGAACAAACTCGGTGGTCCCGTTGCCATTTTTAAGGCAAGTAGTGATGCTGCTAAAAATGGTCTTGAGAATGTCCTCTACTTCCTAGCTATGATTTCCATCAATATCGGGATTTTTAACTTGATTCCGATCCCGGCTTTGGATGGTGGAAAGATTGTGCTCAATATCCTAGAGGCTATCCGCCGAAAACCCCTTAAACAAGAAATTGAAACCTATGTCACCATGGCTGGTGTAGTTATCATGGTTGTCTTGATGCTAGCTGTGACCTGGAATGACATTATGCGACTCTTCTTTTAGATAATCGAGGAATATTATGAAACAAAGTAAAATGCTAATCCCAACGCTTCGCGAAATGCCAAGCGATGCTCAAGTTATCAGCCATGCCCTTATGTTGCGTGCTGGTTATGTTCGTCAAGTTTCTGCCGGTGTTTATTCTTACCTACCACTCGCTAACCGTGTGATTGAAAAGGCTAAGAATATCATGCGCCAAGAGTTTGATAAGATTGGTGCAGTGGAGATGTTGGCTCCTGCCCTTCTCAGTGCCGATCTTTGGCGTGAATCAGGTCGTTATGAAACCTATGGTGAAGACCTTTATAAACTGAAAAATCGTGAAAAGTCAGACTTTATCCTAGGTCCGACACACGAAGAAACTTTTACAGCTATTGTTCGTGACTCTGTGAAATCTTACAAGCAATTGCCACTTAACCTTTACCAAATCCAACCTAAGTACCGTGATGAAAAGCGTCCACGTAACGGTCTTCTCCGTACGCGTGAATTTATCATGAAAGATGGTTATAGTTTTCATGCTAATTACGATAGTTTGGATGTGACTTATGATGAGTACAAGGCAGCCTACGAACGTATTTTCACTCGTAGTGGCTTGGACTTCAAGGCCATCATCGGTGACGGTGGGGCTATGGGTGGTAAGGACAGCCAAGAATTTATGGCCATCACACCTGCTCGTACAGACCTTGACCGCTGGGTTGTCTTGGACAAGTCAGTTGCCTCATTTGATGAAATTCCTGCAGAAGTGCAAGAAGAAATCAAGGCAGAATTGCTCAAATGGATGGTTTCTGGTGAAGACACCATTGCCTACTCAAGTGAGTCTAGCTATGCGGCTAACTTGGAAATGGCAACAAACGAGTACAAACCAAGCAACCGTGTCGTCACTGAAGAAGAAGTGACTCGCGTGGAAACTCCAGGTGTTAAATCAATCGATGAAGTCGCAGCCTTCCTTAACGTTCCAGAAGAACAAACCATCAAAACCCTTTTCTACATGGCAGATGGGGAGCTTGTTGCTGCCCTTCTAGTTGGAAATGACCAACTCAACGAAGTCAAGCTGAAAAACCACTTAGGAGCAGATTTCTTTGACGTAGCCACTGAAGAAGAAGTAGCAGCTGTCGTCCCAGCAGGTTTTGGTTCGCTTGGGCCAGTTGGTTTACCAGAAAATGTGAAAATCATTGCTGACCGTAAGGTGCAAGATGTTCGCAATGCAGTTGTGGGGGCTAATGAAGATGGCTACCACTTGACTGGCGTGAACCTAGGTCGCGACTTTACGGCTGAATATGTGGATATCCGTGAAGTGCGTGAGGGTGAAATTTCCCCAGACGGACAAGGCGTTCTTAACTTTGCCCGTGGTATCGAAATTGGTCACATCTTCAAACTCGGTACTCGCTACTCAGCAAGCATGGGTGCGGATGTCTTGGACGAAAACGGCCGTGTAATCCCAATCATCATGGGTTGTTACGGTATCGGTGTCAGCCGTCTCCTCTCAGCAGTCATGGAGCAACACGCTCGCCTCTTTGTCAATAAAACGCCTAAGGGTGAATACCGTTACGCTTGGGGAGTTAACTTCCCTAAAGAATTGGCGCCATTTGATGTGCATTTGATTACTATCAATGTAAAAGATGAAGAAGCGCAAGCCTTGACAGAAAAACTTGAAGCCGACTTGATGGGAGCTGGTTACGAAGTCTTGACAGATGACCGTAACGAACGTGTCGGAGTTAAATTCAGCGATAGCGACTTGATTGGTCTTCCAATCCGTATCACTGTAGGGAAGAAAGCGGCTGATGGCATCGTAGAAGTTAAGATCAAGGCGACTGGTGACACGATCGAGGTTCACGCAGACAACTTGCTCGAAACCCTTGAAATCCTCAGCAAGAAATAAAAACTATAATCAGAAGAAAAACAAGGCAAAAA
The DNA here is from genome assembly GCA_905221265.1 of bacterium. Taxonomy (GTDB): domain Bacteria; phylum Bacillota; class Bacilli; order Lactobacillales; family Streptococcaceae; genus Streptococcus. The sequence goes on from CAJNCQ010000003.1 coordinate 126,549, forward strand.
TGTAACTAGTTTTTACCTTGTTTTTTCTATATAATGAGAGTGAATAAATACATCATCAAGTTAAGAGGTATAAGTATGCTAAAATTTCCAAAGGATTTTGTCTGGGGTTCCTCTACTTCTGGACCACAGACAGAAGGTCGTGTGCCTGGTGACGGCAAGGGAGACAATCTCTGGGATTATTGGTTTCAGGTAGAGCCCAATCGCTACTACAATGGGATTGGACCTGACAAAACATCGACTTTTTACGAAAACTGGGAAAAGGATATTGAGCTACTGGTAGAAACTGGTCATACAGCCTTTCGCACCTCTATTCAGTGGTCTCGTATTTTCCCGCAAGGTCGTGGAGAAGTCAATCCTCAAGGTGTGGCTTTCTACCGTCAGGTATTTGAAGCGATTAAGGCTAAGGGGATCCGTCTTTTAGTCAATCTCTACCACTTTGATCTGCCTTTTGCCCTTCAAGAAGACGGGGATGGTTGGGAAAATAAGGCAACTATCAAGGCCTACGAAGACTATGCTCGTTTCTGTTTTGAGACCTACGGTGACTTGGTGGACCAATGGATTACCTTCAATGAGCCTATCGTTCCTGTTGAGTTTGGTTATTTCTATGATGCCCATTATCCTCACAAGGTAGATGCTAAAGCGGCGGTTCAGGTAGCCTATCACACACAACTGGCTAGCAGTCTTGCAGTCAAGGCTTGTCATGAGATTTTGCCTGATTCCAAGATTGGGATTGTCCTCAACTTGACACCAGCCTATCCACGTAGCCAGCATCCTGCTGATGTGAAAGCTGCTCGCATTGCGGATCTCTTTCAAGCTCAATCTTTCCTAGATCCATCTGTCTTGGGAGCTTATCCAGAAGAGTTAGTGAAGATTCTAGCAGAGCATGATTTGCTGCCAGACTACACAGCAGAGGAGTTGGAAGTCATTCGCCAACATACGGTTGACTTCCTTGGAGTCAACTACTACCAGCCTTTGCGCGTCATGGCGCCACGTTTTGCTAAACATCCAGACAGTCCGCTCTTGCCTGAGCATTTCTATGAGCCTTACGTCATGCCAGGTCGTAAGATTAACCCGCACCGTGGTTGGGAAATCTACGAGCAAGGGATTTACCACATCGCACAAAACATCAAGGAAAACTATGGCAATATCGAGTGGCTGCTGACAGAGAATGGCATGGGGGTTGAAGGTGAAGATAAATTCCGTGAGAATGGCATGATTCAAGATGATTACCGGATTGACTTTGTCAAAGGGCATCTGCGTGAACTCCATCGTGCTATTGCAGACGGTGCTAACTGTAAAGGTTACTTAATCTGGACCTTTATCGACTGCTGGTCATGGCTCAATAGCTATAAAAACCGCTATGGTCTGGTCGAATTAGACTTGGAAACGCAAGAACGTCGCCTGAAGAAATCAGGCCACTGGTTCAAAGAACTCAGCGATAATAATGGATTTTAAGAATAAAAAAAGTGAGATGCCAAGTGAGATGTCATCTCACTTTTTAATATGTGACTACGGGTCAGTATAGTTTTATCTACTACAAGTATGATAAAATCTTTTCATCTAAGTCGCAAGGGAGATGGTACTGGCTATATATTTTCTTTAATTATGGTAAAATAGTAAGAGAATAATGTGAGGAAATTGAATGTCAAGTAAGTTTGAAATTTTAATGAATCAACTAGGAATCTCTGATCAATTGAGACGGAATCCTGCTCTTGTTGATGGCAGAATTGAGCGTGTTGTGGTTCATAAAATTAGTAAGATTTGGGAATTTCATTTTGTATTTTCTAATATTTTACCGATTGAAATCTTTTTAGAGTTAAAGAAAGGGCTTGGTGAAGAATTTTCTAAGACAGGAAACCGAGCTGTTTTCGAAATCAAGGTTCTCTCTCAAGAATTTTCAAATGAACTCTTGCAGGCCTACTATAGAGAGGCTTTTTCTGAAGGTCCATGTGCAAGTCAGGGGTTTAAATCTCTTTACCAGAATTTAAATGTTCGTGCGGAAGGAAATCAACTCATTATTGAAGGTTCAGAGGCGATTGATAAGGAGCACTTTAAGAAGAATCATCTTCCTAATTTGGCAAAGCAACTCGAAAAGTTTGGTTTTCCAGCTTTTGTATGCCAAATAGAAAAGAACGATGCTCTTACACAAGAGCAGGAGGAAGCCTTCCATACGGAGAATGAACAGATTGTCCAAGCTGCCAATGAGGAAGCGCTCCGGGCTATGGAGCAACTGGAACAAATGGCTCCTCCTCCAGTAGAAGAGAAGCCAGCCTTTGATTTTCAGGCTAAAAAGGCTGCGGCCAAGCCTAAACTAGATAAGGCTGAAGTTACCCAGATGATCGACGTGACGACTGAGGAAAATCGTTTGGTCTTTGAAGGGGTGGTTTTTGATGTCGAGCATAAAGTGACCAGAACAGGCCGTGTCTTGATTAACTTTAAGATGACGGACTATAGTTCGAGCTTCTCAATGCAAAAATGGGTTAAAAATGAGGAAGAGGCTCAGAAATTTGACCTCATCAAGAAGAATTCTTGGCTCCGTGTTCGTGGGAATGTAGAGATGAATAACTTTACACGAGATTTAACCATGAACGTGCAGGACGTGCAGGAAGTTGTTCACTATGAGCGGAAGGATTTGATGCCAGAAGGTGAGCGGCGGGTTGAGTTTCATGCTCATACTAATATGTCGACCATGGATGCTCTTCCTGAGGTAGAGAAAATCGTTGCGACAGCTGCTAAGTGGGGTCATAAGGCGGTAGCCATCACGGACCATGGAAATGTTCAGTCCTTCCCACATGGCTATAAGGCAGCCAAGAAAGCGGGAATCCAGCTGATCTATGGAATGGAAGCCAATATCGTTGAAGACCGTGTTCCTATCGTCTATAACGAAGTGGAAATGGACTTATCAGAAGCGACCTACGTGGTCTTTGATGTGGAAACGACGGGGCTTTCAGCTATCTATAATGACCTGATTCAGGTTGCGGCCTCTAAGATGTACAAGGGGAATGTTATCGCCGAATTTGATGAATTTATCAATCCTGGGCATCCCTTGTCAGCTTTTACAACTGAGTTGACTGGAATTACAGATGATCATGTCAAAAATGCTAAACCACTGGAACAAGTTTTGCAAGAATTTCAAGAATTCTGCAAGGATACAGTCTTAGTCGCCCACAATGCCACCTTCGACGTTGGATTTATGAATGCCAACTATGAGCGTCACGGTTTGCCTAAAATTAGCCAGCCAGTTATCGATACGCTAGAGTTTGCTAGAAACCTCTACCCTGAGTATAAACGTCATGGACTGGGGCCTTTAACCAAGCGTTTTGGTGTGGCTTTGGAACATCACCACATGGCCAACTACGATGCGGAAGCCACTGGTCGTTTGCTTTTTATCTTTATCAAAGAGGTAGCAGAAAAACATGGTGTGACCGATCTAGCTAGACTCAACATTGATTTGATCAGTTCAGATTCTTATAAAAAAGCTCGAATCAAGCATGCCACCATCTATGTCAAGAATCAAGTGGGGCTGAAGAATATCTTTAAGTTGGTTTCTTTGTCCAACACCAAGTACTTCGAAGGGGTGCCCCGGATTCCGAGAACGGTCCTAGATGCCCATCGGGAAGGTTTGATTTTAGGTTCAGCCTGTTCAGAAGGTGAAGTTTTTGATGCGGTCGTTTCCCAAGGTGTGGATGCGGCGGTTGAGGTGGCCAAGTATTATGACTTTATCGAGATCATGCCACCAGCTATCTATGCGCCATTGATCGCCAAGGAGCAGGTCAAGGATATGGAGGAACTCCAGACCATTATCAAGAGTTTGATAGAGGTCGGAGACCGTCTTGGCAAGCCTGTTCTAGCTACGGGAAATGTCCACTATATCGAACCGGAAGAAGAGATTTATCGTGAAATTATCGTCCGTAGTTTGGGACAAGGGGCTATGATTAACCGAACCATCGGTCATGGTGAACATGCCCAACCAGCTCCTCTTCCAAAAGCTCATTTTCGAACGACTAATGAGATGTTGGATGAATTTGCCTTCTTGGGAGAGGAACTGGCTCGCAAATTGGTTATTGAAAACACCAATGCCTTGGCAGAAATCTTTGAACCTGTTGAGGTTGTCAAGGGAGATCTTTATACGCCCTTCATTGAAAAGGCTGAGGAAACAGTTGCTGAACTGACCTACAAGAAGGCCTTTGAGATTTATGGAAATCCGTTGCCAGATATTGTTGATTTGCGGATTGAAAAAGAATTGACTTCCATTCTGGGGAATGGATTTGCCGTGATTTACCTGGCTTCCCAGATGCTGGTGCAACGTTCTAATGAACGGGGCTACTTGGTGGGTTCTCGTGGATCTGTCGGATCTAGTTTCGTTGCGACCATGATTGGGATTACAGAGGTTAATCCTCTCTCTCCTCACTATGTCTGTGGTCAGTGTCAGTACAGTGAGTTTATCACGGATGGTTCTTACGGTTCAGGGTTTGATATGCCCAATAAGGATTGTCCAAAGTGTGGTCACAAACTCAGCAAAAATGGGCAGGATATTCCGTTTGAGACCTTCCTTGGATTTGATGGGGACAAGGTTCCCGATATTGACTTGAACTTCTCGGGGGAAGACCAGCCAAGCGCCCACTTGGACGTGCGTGATATATTTGGCGAACAATATGCCTTCCGTGCAGGAACGGTTGGTACGGTGGCTGCTAAGACTGCCTATGGATTTGTAAAGGGCTATGAGCGGGACTATGGGAAGTTTTATCGTGATGCAGAGGTGGAACGCCTCGCTCAGGGTGCGGCTGGTGTCAAGCGGACAACAGGACAACACCCGGGAGGAATCGTTGTTATTCCTAACTACATGGATGTCTACGATTTTACGCCTGTCCAATATCCAGCAGATGACGTGACGGCTGAATGGCAGACGACTCACTTTAACTTCCACGATATCGATGAGAACGTCCTCAAACTCGATGTGCTGGGGCATGATGATCCGACTATGATTCGGAAACTTCAGGATCTGTCTGGTATTGACCCTAATGAAATTCCTATGGATGATGAAGGCGTGATGGCCCTCTTTTCAGGGACTGATGTGCTTGGGGTGACTCCTGAACAAATCGGAACGCCGACGGGTATGCTGGGGATTCCAGAATTTGGAACCAACTTTGTACGTGGGATGGTAGATGAGACGCATCCGACGACCTTTGCGGAGTTACTTCAGCTGTCTGGTCTGTCTCACGGTACCGATGTGTGGTTGGGAAATGCTCAGGATTTGATCAAGCAAGGCATTGCGGACCTATCAACCGTTATCGGTTGTCGGGACGACATCATGGTTTACCTCATGCATGCGGGTCTCGAACCTAAGATGGCCTTTACCATCATGGAACGGGTGCGTAAAGGTTTGTGGCTGAAGATTTCCGAAGAGGAGAGAAATGGCTATATCGAAGCCATGAAGGCCAATAAGGTGCCAGAGTGGTATATCGAATCCTGCGGGAAAATCAAGTATATGTTCCCTAAAGCCCATGCGGCAGCCTACGTTATGATGGCCTTGCGTGTAGCCTACTTCAAGGTTCACCATCCGATTTATTATTACTGTGCTTACTTCTCTATCCGCGCCAAGGCTTTTGATATCAAGACCATGGGTGCGGGCTTGGATGCCATCAAGCGCAGAATGGAAGAAATCGCTGAAAAACGGAAGAGCAATGAAGCCTCTAATGTGGAAATCGATCTCTACACGACTCTTGAGATTGTCAATGAGATGTGGGAGCGTGGTTTTAAGTTCGGAAAACTGGACCTTTATCGCAGTGATGCGACGGAATTTCTGATTGATGGCGATACCCTCATTCCACCGTTTGTTGCTATGGATGGGCTGGGAGAGAACGTTGCCAAGCAATTGGTACGCGCTCGCCAAGAGGGAGAATTCCTCTCTAAAACAGAACTCCGAAAACGTGGCGGACTTTCCTCAACCTTGGTTGAAAAGATGGATGAAATGGGTATTCTTGGAAATATGCCAGAGGACAACCAGTTGAGTTTGTTTGATGATTTGTTTTAAAGGATTAGGCTACCCCCGATAGAATAGTGATGTTTGGTAATTAAAAAATAACAGGATTGTTTAATATCCTGTTATTTTTTAATTGTAAGCATAAATATACAACAATTACAGATTACTAATCCTCTAAGACTATCTCATCTTCTATTAGAGACTCTCTCAGTTTCTGCTTGTAATTAGTGAGAGAAAGTATTTTTTGGCCTACCCAAGATTTTTTAAATAAGCCCAATAATTCTTTATTTTCAATGAGGTCTTCTGGTTCGATAGTTTTTCCAATTAAATGGTTATCTTTGCAAAATGATATTAGGAGATTATCATCTATTATAGTACGATAGGATGTATAATAAATACTATTGTCAAAAAAATAATTAATAAAATTCTTAAGGTTATCTTTGGGGTGTACGAATCCTAAACTAAAAGATTTGTTGTTAGAATCAGAATTAGCAATAATTTTTACTGGAAAATTGAGAATGTAATATTCAAATAAGTCTTCTTCATCAGATTTATATTCTTCAAATTTATCTAATAAAGGAATTAAAATATTATTGTTAAAGCGGTGGGTACTCATGTCCTCTAACATAGGGAAAACTGAATCTGCGCTAGTTCTAAATTTTCCTGATTCTATTAGATGAAAGCTGTAGTCTCGCATCTTACAATCTGTTTGTATATTTAGAAAATAAGCAACAAAATATTCTTGGAAGGAACGGTGGGAGAACTTGTATCTGTTTCCTTCTTTGTATAATACACACAGACAATATTCCAAATCGTGGATAAAATTGCCTATATTGAGAACGTTTTTAATTCGAGGAGGAAATTTTTTAAAAATTTCTTCAATCTCTGGGAAGGTAAACTCTGTTTTTGCTTTTTGGTATGTCAGAAAACAGAAGACCGCAAAACACTCTTTAAAAGTATCTGAACTTAAATCTGATAACATTTTTCGTCGATAACTTTTCGTAGCATCGTGCTTTGAGAGCATGGTATCAAAGGCTTGATAGTAGAATAGGTGTAATTTTTGCGGAATTTCTGCATAGTCATTGTAAGTGGAGAGCATAATATTTAGTAACAGAGGGTTTGAAGCAAAGGAGTCATGTCTATCATATAAACCACTATCTAGATCGCGAATAAATTTATTTTTGAGTTCCTCATCTGGATATTCAATTTTTGTGATAAGACTTATAGCTTGTTCCTTAGTAAAAGGAACAGCTTTTAAAACTGTGAAACGTTGAAATTCAATGAACTCAGATTCAGTATAAGGTCTTGAAGAAAGGATATAATGATTTTCAGGATATTTGTCACAAAAATCATTTAACTTCTTGAAAAATTCTTTTTGGTTTTCGCTATACAATTCATCATAGCCATCCAATAGGAATAAAAAGCATCCCGATTGAAGTGCATAATCTAAATATTCTTCTTTGAATGTATTGTGAAATTGATTTAGTTTTTTTAATAGTAACTGCTCAAGGTCTAAATGCTCCTCTTCGTTGAAATCTTTTAATTCAATAAAAATAGGAATATAGTCTTTTAATTCTAATTCACTTAGAAAAAGGTGTTTCATGAGAGTGGATTTACCAATTCCACCAGTACCTTCAATGATTAAAAATTTTGAGATATCAGTTAGTACTCTTGTTGTGGTGGGCTTGATGATGTCTGAGCCTTTTTCTAAAAAAGGAACTTCAAAAAAATCATACAGTCTTTTGGGCTCAATTCCGTAGATAATCGTTTTGATTTTACTGTATTTTTCATAAGATTTTGTCAAATAATCTTGGAATGGAATTTCTAGATAAATTTTTACCTCGTTATAGGTAGTTTTTGCTTTATCAGTTATTTTTGAAAATAGAGGTGAGAGAGACTTATCAAAAATAGCACTAATAAATTGTCTTGCAATTTCATTGTTAAATATTTCGTTCATCATTTTTTGGGCTCCTGTATATTTTTTAGTGTATATCTATAGAATATCACCTCTCCTTTTTTATGTCAATATAATTAAAAGAAGAGTGTCAATATAGCTGTATATTGCGTTTTTAATTCTTGGATAGGTAGTTAAAAACAAGCTTTAGTTGGCTTGTTTTTAAATTTACCGTTTATATATGATATACTAGAAGAGGAGGTTGTTATAATGAAACTAAGAATTTTTGCAGAAGATAAACCTGCTGAAAAGGTCTTTGACTATCAGCTAGAGATCGCAGACGAAACAATTATCCTATCAACAGCGCTCTTGTCAGGTACTATTGCACTAGCAGGATTATTCTCTGCTTTGAAAGAAAAATAAAAATAGAAAAGGAAGAATAGAATGGTTTTACCAAATTTTAAAGAAAATCTAGAAAAATATGCGAAATTGTTGGTTGCGAACGGAATCAATGTACAACCTGGCCATACCTTGGCTCTTTCTATCGATGTGGAGCAACGCGAGTTGGCGCATTTAATCGTGAAGGAAGCCTATGCACTTGGTGCGCATGAGGTTATCGTTCAGTGGACTGATGATGTCATCAACCGTGAGAAATTTCTCCACGCGCCGATGGAGCGTTTGGACAATGTGCCAGAATACAAGATTGCTGAGATGAACTATCTCTTGGAGAACAAGGCTAGCCGTCTTGGGGTTCGCTCATCTGATCCAGGTGCTTTGAACGGGGTGGATGCTGACAAGCTTTCGGCTTCTGCCAAAGCTATGGGACTCGCGATGAAGCCAATGCGTATCGCAACTCAATCCAACAAGGTTAGCTGGACGGTAGCTGCCGCTGCTGGACTTGAGTGGGCTAAGAAGGTCTTCCCAAATGCTGCGAGCGATGAAGAAGCAGTGGACCTCCTTTGGGACCAAATCTTCAAAACTTGCCGTGTCTATGAAAAAGATCCAGTTAAGGCCTGGGAAGAACATGCAGCTATCCTTAAGAGCAAGGCAGAAATGCTCAATAAAGAACAATTCTCAGCACTTCACTACACAGCGCCAGGGACAGATTTGACACTTGGTTTGCCAAAGAACCACGTTTGGGAATCAGCTGGTGCTATCAATGCACAGGGAGAAGGATTCTTGCCAAATATGCCGACAGAAGAAGTCTTTACGGCTCCTGACTTCCGTCGTGCAGATGGGTATGTAACCTCTACAAAACCACTTAGCTACAATGGCAATATCATCGAAGGTATTAAGGTGACCTTCAAGGATGGCCAGATTGTGGACATTACTGCTGAGAAGGGAGATCAGGTTATGAAGGATCTTGTCTTTGAAAATGCAGGTGCGCGTGCCTTGGGTGAATGTGCCTTGGTACCAGATCCAAGCCCGATTTCTCAGTCAGGTATTACCTTCTTTAACACCCTTTTCGATGAAAATGCTTCTAACCACTTGGCTATCGGTGCAGCTTATGCGACCAGCGTTGTTGGTGGAGCAGAGATGAGCGAAGAAGAGCTTGAAGCTGCAGGACTGAATCGTTCAGATGTTCACGTAGACTTTATGATTGGTTCGAGTCAAATGGATATCGATGGTATCCGTGAGGATGGAACACGCGTACCAATCTTCCGCAATGGAGACTGGGCTATTTAAGGAGTTACAATGCTTGGAAGTATGTTTGTTGGTCTCCTAGTGGGGCTCTTAGCAGGTGCTTTGACCAATCGGGGAGAGAGCATGGGATGCTTTGGAAAAATGTTTCTCGGCTGGATTGGAGCCTTTCTGGGCCACCTGCTCTTTGGGACTTGGGGACCAATTTTAGCGGGAACAGCTGTTATTCCTGCTGTTTTGGGAGCTATGCTTGTCTTAGCTATTTTCTGGAGACGAGGAAGTTAGTTCCTTAAATCTGAAATGAAAAGGAGGTTGGTCATTGAGCCAGCCTCCTTTTGAGTATGATATAATAGTTCTATGAGATTAGATAAATTTTTAGTTGCCTGCGCTGTAGGGAGTCGAACAGAGGTCAAAAACTTGCTCAAGGCTGGGCGCGTGACGGTAAATGGCAAAAAGGAAAAGTCAGCTAAACTGCGAATCAATGAAGAAAGAGACGAAATTCGCTTTGATGGGCAAAAGTTAGACTACGAGGAGTTTGTTTACTACATGATGAACAAGCCCCAAGGAGTCATTTCAGCGACTGAGGATACCAAGCATAGAACGGTTCTAGACTTGCTAGATAACTTGGCGCGGACCAAGGAAGTTTTTCCAGTAGGGCGCTTGGATATTGACACGCATGGTCTTCTGCTCTTGACCAATGACGGCAAGCTTGCCTATGCTCTTCTTTCACCTAAACGTCATGTGGAAAAGACCTATTTGGCGCAAGTCGAGGGTATTATGACCCAAGAAGATGTGGAGACATTTGCCAAGGGCATTCCGCTCAAGGATTTTACCTGCCAGAAAGCTAAGCTGGAGATTGTGTCGGTAGATCCAGAAAAGAATCAAAGTCTGGTTCGCGTGACCATTGCAGAAGGGAAGTTTCATCAGGTCAAACGAATGGTGGCCTACTGTGGCAAGGAAGTAATAGACTTACAACGTTTGACGATGGGAACTCTAGTCTTGGATGAGAACTTAGAACAAGGAGAATGGCGTCGCTTGACCAAGGAGGAGTTAGAGAATCTCCTTGCTAGTATTGCTTAATTTGAATTATGTTAGAAAAGGTGAGGGAGAATGTCCTTGTCTTTTTAAGTTTTTCGGTTGCTTCCTTTGTGAAAAGAGTTATAATAGACAGTAGAATAAAAGGAGGAATCTATGAACGCGATTCAAGAATCATTTACAGATAAATTATTTGCCAACTATGAAGCAAATGTCAAATACCAAGCGATCGAAAATGCTGCCAGCCACAACGGAATTTTTGCAGCCCTTGAGCGTCGTCAAAGCCATGTAGACAATACACCTGTTTTCTCATTGGATTTGACCAAGGACAAGGTAACTAATCAGAAAGCGTCTGGTCGTTGTTGGATGTTTGCAGCTCTCAACACCTTCCGCCACAAACTCATCTCTCAATACAAACTGGAAAACTTTGAATTGTCACAAGCCCACACTTTCTTCTGGGACAAGTATGAGAAATCAAATTGGTTCTTGGAGCAAGTGATTGCGACTGCAGACCAAGACTTGACGAGCCGTAAGGTTAGCTTCCTACTCCAAACTCCACAACAAGACGGCGGTCAATGGGATATGGTGGTTGCTCTCTTTGAGAAATACGGTGTCGTTCCTAAGTCTGTCTATCCTGAGTCTGTTTCATCTAGCAATAGTCGTGAGCTCAATGCTATCCTTAACAAATTGCTCCGCCAAGATGCTCAAATCTTGCGTGACTTGCTTGCTTCTGGTGCAGACCAATCAACTGTTCAAACTAAGAAAGAAGACCTCTTGCAAGAAATCTTTAACTTCCTTGCTATGTCACTGGGTCTTCCACCGCGTAAATTTGACTTTGCTTATCGCGATAAGGATGATAACTACCAAAGTGAAAAAGGAATCACACCACAGGAATTTTACAAGAAATATGTCAATCTTCCTCTAGAAGACTACGTTTCTGTTATCAATGCTCCAACTGCTGACAAGCCTTACGGCAAATCTTACACAGTTGAGATGTTGGGGAATGTGGTTGGTAGCCGTGCAGTTCGCTACATCAACGTTCCTATGGAGCGCTTGAAAGAATTGGCGATTGCTCAAATGCAGACAGGAGAAACTGTTTGGTTTGGTTCAGATGTCGGCCAGCTCAGCAACCGCAAAGCTGGAATCCTTGCGACAGATGTTTATGACTTTGAATCAAGCATGGATATTCAACTCACTCAAGACAAAGCTGGACGTTTGGACTATAGCGAGAGCTTGATGACCCACGCCATGGTCTTGACAGGTGTTGATTTGGATGAAAATGGCAAGTCAACCAAGTGGAAGGTTGAAAACTCATGGGGAGATAAGGTCGGTACAGATGGTTACTTTGTTGCCTCAGACGCTTGGATGGACGAATACACTTACCAAATCGTTGTCCGTAAGGAATTGCTGACAGCAGAAGAGCAAGCTGCCTATGAAGCAGAACCAATCGTGTTAGCACCATGGGATCCAATGGGAGCCTTGGCAGAATAAAGCATAAAGAAAAGAGGTTAGGGGAATCCTAGCCTCTTTTTAAGTTCTTCTTGAAGTGGCGATAAATGATGCTTGCTAAGTGAGTTCTTCTTATTTTGAGTCTTTAAGTGACAGAGAAAAAGATATGTGTTACTATAGTAGTACAAAAGGATATCGGAGTAGAAATGAAGTATTTAAGTAGTCAAGACATCAAGGATCGCCAACGAAATATTAGCGACATTAAACCTTACAAAACAACCAAGGAAATCGTCATTTCAAATATCTTTACCTTCTTTAATGCCATGAATTTGGCTCTGGCGGTTCTGGTAGCCACAACCTTGCGATTTGAAAATATGCTCTTTTTAGGTGTGATTGCTATCAATACAGTCATCGGGATTTTCCAAGAAGTGCGTTCAAAAAATGCCTTAGAAAAGCTAAGTTTGCTTGGTAAAAGTAAGTACAAAGTCAATCGAGATGGTCAAACAATCGAGATTGATCCAGAGGACATCGTTCTGGGTGAGTACCTGCATCTCAATCTGGGTGACCAAGTGCCTGTAGATGCAGAAGTCCTTGAAGGGAATATTGAAGTTGATGAGTCTTTGCTGACGGGTGAGAGTGATTCGATCTTTAAAACGGTTGGTGACCAGCTGATGAGCGGAAGCAATGTCGTTAGCGGATCCTGCTTGGTCACGGCAACGGCTGTGGGGCAGGATAGTTATATCAACAAACTCGCAAAATCCAGCAAGGAATTCAAAAAATATCCTTCTCAACTGCGCGATTACATGGATAAGATTTTAAAAATCGTCTCTATCTTGCTGGTTCCAGTTGCGATTCTGCTTTATGTCAGAGGTTTTAGTCTAGGACGGTCTTATGTTGAGATTATCTTGGGAAGTTCTGGTGCCTTGGTCGGTATGATTCCAGAGGGCTTGATTCTCTTAGTTAGTGTGTCTCTAGCAGTAGCGGCTATGAAGCTGGCCAAAAAGAAGGTTCTGGTGCAGGAGCTATACTGTGTAGAGACCTTGGCGCGAGTAGATGTTCTTTGTTTTGATAAGACAGGAACTATCACGACGGGGAATATGAAGGTCCAAGAAATGGATGCTAATGTAGCAGAGAAACTATCTTCTTATCTGGCTTATTTCGAGGATGAAAATGCAACTTCCCGAGCTCTGAAGACTTACTTAACCTGTGAGAAAAAGTGGGAAGTTCAAGAAGTCGGTGCCTTTTCAAGCAAAAACAAGTATTCCTTTGTCCAAGTAAAAGATGGTGGGACCTATTTCTTCGGAGCCTATGAGTTTTTAGGCTTTACCCAGCCGATGGATGCCTACTATGAAGATCTAAAACAGCAAGGTTTTCGAATTTTGTCCCTTGCTCATAGCAAGGACCAGATTACGAGTCCAGCCAATATGGAACTCCTAGGCCATGTTGTTTTGTCAGATGAGATTAAGGACAATACCAAGGAAACCTTTGACTATTTCGAATCTCAAGGTGTTGAAGTGAAGATTATCAGTGGTGATAATCATGTGGCTGTGTATTGGGTGGCTCGTAAAGCAGGTTTTAAGGAGGAAGCGCGTGCGATTGATATGACTAAGGTGAGCGATGATGACTTTGAAAGAGTGGTCTTGGAACACGATATCTTCGGTCGGGTGACACCTGAGCAGAAAGAAAAGATGGTGACCGTTTTGCAAAATGCTGATAAAACAGTTGCCATGAGCGGTGATGGAGTTAATGATGTTCTAGCTCTCAAAAAAGCAGATATTAGTTTCGCCATGAATGGTGCTACCAGCGCAGCCAAAAGTGTATCCAACATCGTCTTTCTCACAGATGATTTTGCAGTGTTTTACGATATTTTAATGGAAGGGCGCCGTGTCATCAATAATATCCAAAAGGTAGCCTCTCTCTTTCTAACAAAGACCTTCTTCTCCATCGTGTTTGCCATTTTGAGTGTGATCTTTGGTTTGGAATTTGCCTTTATCCCCATTCAGTTTACAATCATTTCAGCCATTACGATTGGGATTCCATCCTTCTTCCTAACTTTTGAGTCCAATAAAGAAAAGGTTAGCACCCATTTTATGCGAGATATTTTGACCAATGCTGCGATTGGTGGTGGCATTCTGGTTGCTAGCGTTTTTCTGACGAACTTCTTTATCACTGTCCCAGGTCAGGTCAAATTTATTTGCTTCCTCCTTGCTTTGATCAATGGTCTGTGTCTAGTAGCCAAGGTCAGTCTGCCATTTAATCGATACAAACTAGCCTTGCTCACACTTTTGAGCCTTGCAGCCCTTGTTGGCGTACTTGCCAATACATTTATCCTGCAAGGAACTTTTGTGCCTTTAGAAACCAGCCAAGTCGTCTATGTAGCCAGTCTAGCAGTGGCGATTGGATGCTTTCATTATCTGACTAGGAGAAAAGGTTGACACACAAAAAGAATCAGGATTTGATCCTGATTCTTTTTTATCTATATTCTCGATGGCTTGGATTACATGATACCGAAGAAACGAGCTGCGATACCTACTGCAAAGAGCGCAAGAATGATTGTGATTGGTGATACTTTTTTCTTAAGCAACCACATGCAGAGGAAAGTAAGGAGAAGTCCCATCAATCCTGGGATCAATGAGTTCAACTGGCCTTGAAGAGTTTGTGGTTGAATCTTATCTAAGCTCAATCCACCAAGTGCTTGACCAAGAATTCCCTTCAATTCAGCACCTGATACAGGACCTTCTGGGAAGTTGATGTAAGCACCTTCTGCCAATTGTTTACCTGGAAGGTTAACAGTAAAGTTGATAGACACCCAACGTTGTACAAGAACGGCAAGGATGAACATACCGAGGATAGAAGCTCCTTTAGTGATGTCTTTCAAGATACCACCAGACATGTCTTTAGTGATTTCAGATCCAGCTTTGTAACCGAACTCTTGTGTATACCATAGGAAGGCCATACGGATAGCATTCCATCCAAAGAAGAAGAGAAGTGGGCCAACAATGTTACCAGATGCAGCAAGTGATGCACCAAGGGCTCCAAGGATAGGACGAACTGTAAACCAGAATACTGGGTCACCGATACCAGCAAGAGGTCCCATCATACCGATTTTAACCCCTTGGATAGCCGCGTCGTCGATTTCAACACCGTTAGCGCGCTCTTCTTCAAGCGCAAGAGTAACCCCCATGATTGGAGCAGCTACGTATGGGTGAGTGTTGAAGAACTCAAGGTGACGCTCAAGAGCAGCCGCTTGGTCTTCTTTTTTAGTGTACAATTTTTTGATAGCTGGGATCAATGAGTAAGCCCAACCCAAGTTTTGCATACGTTCGTAGTTCCAAGAACCTTGAAGGAATTGTGAACGCCACCAAACTTTTTGACGATCTGATTTTGATAATTGAATTTTTTCAGCCATGATTGTTCCCCTTTCTAGTAGTCTTCTAGGATATCACCGATTGGGTCGTTAGAAGTTGCAGCTCCGCCGCCACCGTTTCCACCTTGTTTTGTAAGGTTAAGGTAGATGAAGGCAAGGGCAACACCGATGACACCAAGGGCAATCAAAGTCAATTGAGAGATCGCTGCAAGAGCGAAACCGATAGCGAAGAATGGCCATACTTCACGAGTCGCCATCATGTTGATAACCATAGCGTAACCAACGGCAACAACCATAGCACCACCGACAGCCATACCACCATTCAACCATTCTGGCATTAGGCCAAGAGCGTCTTTAACAGCAGAAGCTGGGATAGCGATAAGGAAGGCTGCAGGGATAGCGATACGAAGACCTTGAAGAACAAGCGCAAAGTAGTGAGCGCGTTCAACAGCTGCAATGTTTCCTTCTTTTGCAGCTGCGTCAGCAGAGTGAACCAAGGCAACTGAGATTGTACGAACAATCATTGTCAAGAAAAGTCCAGCTACGGCAAGAGGGATAGCTGTTGCAGTTGCAACGGCGATACCTTCAGTAGTAAAGTTACCACCTTTAATCAAGATGATCGCTGCGGCAACAGATGCAAGAGCAGCGTCAGGAGCTACGGCAGCTCCGATGTTTGCCCAACCGAGGGCGATCATTTGAAGAGATCCACCAAGCATAACACCTGCTTCGAGGTTACCAGTTGCAAGTCCGATAAGGGTACATGCGACGATTGGTTGATGGAATTGGAATTGGTCGAGGATACCTTCAAGACCTGCAAGGAAGGCAACAACTACAACCAAGATAGCAGAAATGATTGAAATATCTGACATGGTTTTATTCCTTTTCTATTTAGTTTTAATAAAGTATTTAATCTTGTTTTCAAAAATGATAGAAACAGATTAAAATTATTGAACGTTTGCTTTCTTAATCAAGTCAAACAAATCTTTTTTCGTGTCGTTTGGTACTTTACGTACATCAAATTCAACACCGAGGTCACGCATTTTTTCAAATGTTGCAACATCGTCTTTGTCCATAGACAAAACGTTGTTAATCATTGTTTTACCTGTTGAGTGAGCCATAGAACCAACGTTAAGGGTTTTGATTGGCACGCCACCTTCGATGGCACGAAGGGCATCTTGAGGTGTTTCAAACAAGATAAGAGCATGTGTGTTACCAAAACGAGGATCTTTTGCAACCTCAATCAATTTTTTGATTGGTACAACGTTCGCTTTTACTCCGTTAGGAGCTGCTTGTTTGATCAATTCTTTACGCAATTCGTCGTTTGCAACGTTATCTGAAGCAACGATGATACGGTCTGCTTTTGAATCTGGTGTCCAAGCAGTTGCGACTTGTCCGTGAAGAAGACGTGTGTCAAGACGGGCAAGATTGATTTTTAATTTACCGTCTCCGATAACAGTTCCTTCTGGAATAGCAGCTTGGGCAACTGGAGCAGCCGCAGCACTAGCCCCTTCCTCAACTGGATTGAGCTCTTCTGGAAGAGCTTTGATGCCATCTTTGGCTTCTTTAATGATATTCGCAGCGACTTTATCCACACCTGCAGTAGCGTCCATAAGGCGCTCAGTGTAGGCTTGGATCAACATCGGCAAGTTAAGCCCTGTGATGATGGCAAATTTACGCTCAGGGTTTTCTCCCATCACGCGGCTAGCTTGGTTGAACGGAGATCCACTCCAAAGGTCAGCCAATACTAGAACCTCATCTTCTGCGTCAAATGCAGCCACAGCGTTGTTGAATTTAGCGTAAAGATCATCTGGACCTTCATTTGGCATAAAGGTTACAACTTGAACCTTTTCTTGTTCACCAAAGATCATAGATCCTGACTGATGAATACCCGCAGCAAATTCGCCGTGGCTCGCAATAATGATTCCGATACTCATTATTGTCATTCCTCCTTTAAAATGTTTGACTATTTGTTTAAGAAAACTTTAAGCCTAATTTTAAGTATAAACCGTTTTCAAACAAAAATCAACCATTTCTTATAAATATGTATTGGTTTTCAATGAAAACTCGCTTACAAAATGTTAATATATAAATCTTTTGTAGAAATGTTTAAAAAGATAAGGGAGTAATTTAATATAAAAAAATGAAAACAGGCCGATTAATTGAAAAATTGTGAAAATCAAAAAAGCTAGCACAAGCTAACTTTTTGAGTGTTATAGGAATAAATTTTGTAAAGCGTGGGCTACCCCGTCTTCTTCGTTGGTCAGAGGAAGTTGTTCGTCTGCATATGGAAGGAGAGCAGGATTGGCGTTTTTCATAGCATATCCCTTGCCTGCAAATGCCAACATTTCCGTATCATTATGCTCATCACCAAAGGCGATTAAGTCTTTTTTATCACGATTCATCACATTGAGCAGGTACTCTAGAGCAAAGGCTTTGTTTACCCCCTTGGGAGTACACTCGAGGATGTTGAGGGGACCACCCCAGGTATTGATAGCTAGTTGGTGCTGATAAAAACGATTCATCTCGTCCGCTAGAGCGTATTTGTCTTCAACCCTTGTTTGCAAGAGAATGCAGTTAGGATTCTTGGTTACTCGTTCAGACTTGAATTGATTTTCCGGTTGGAAGTTCTCTACGCCAAATAGTTTAGGGTCTGCAATTTCTTCATTCGGAGTTGTAATGTAAAATTTCTTACGGTATTCTCCTGCAATAAAATCAGCCTGGATGTCCTCCGTGCGCTTGACCATGTCTAGGAGGTATTTTTTGTCCAAGGTCAAGCACTTTTCATGCTCCCAAGCCTGTCCTGGTAGATGGGTAAGGGAACCATTAAAGTTAATCATGGGAGTATGCAATTCTAGCTCACGGTAGAAGTCTTTTGCCATACGATACGGACGACCTGTCGTGATGATGACATGGTGTCCTTTTTCTGAAATTTTTTTGATCGTCTCTTTGGTGAAATCGGAGAGCTTGCTTTCACTATTCAGCAGGGTTCCGTCCAAATCGACTGCGATAATTTTTTTAGTCATATAAACCTTCCTAGTCGTTTCTAGATAAGATGTCTACTATTATATCAAAAAGAAGGAAGAAAAGCAGATAAGAACAAAAACTACAGTTGCTTTGATTTATTAAATAAATCAAACAAATATATTGAAAAGGTGAATGATAAATGATATAATACTAATATTGTTCGTAAAAAAACAAAAGGAGATTAAACATGGACAAACTATTTAAACTAAAAGAGCACGGGACAGATGTCCGTACAGAGGTGCTTGCTGGTTTAACAACATTCTTTGCAATGAGTTATATTCTCTTTGTAAACCCTCAAATGCTTTCACAAACAGGGATGCCTGTTCAAGGTGTGTTCTTGGCAACGATTATCGGTTCTGTAGTTGGTACTTTGATGATGGCTTTCTATGCTAATTTGCCATACGCACAAGCACCAGGTATGGGACTCAATGCTTTCTTCACATTTACAGTTGTATTTGGGATGGGCTATACTTGGAAAGAAGCTCTTGGTATGGTTTTCATTTGTGGAATTATTTCACTGATTATTACCTTGACAAATGTTCGTAAAATGATCATCGAATCTATTCCTACAACACTTCGTTCAGCTATTTCCGCTGGTATTGGTGTTTTCCTTGCCTATGTTGGGATTAAGAATGCTGGTCTCTTGAAATTCTCAATTGACCCAGGTACTTATACTGTAGCAGGTGAAGGAGCAGACAAGGCTCAAGCTGCACTTACTGCAAACTCCGCAGCTGTTCCAGGATTGGTAGACTTCAATACTCCAGCCGTATTGGTGGCTCTTGCAGGTCTGGCTATTACCATCTTCTTTGTTGTTAAAGGCATCAAGGGTGGAATCATTCTTTCTATTTTAACAACGACTGTGCTTGCCATTGCTGTTGGTGTTGTCAAATTATCAGGGATTGACTTTGCTAGCAACAATCTTTCATCAGCGGTTAATGATTTAGGAACTTTGTTTGGTGCCGCTCTTGGTTCAGAAGGTTTAGGATCTTTGATTTCAAACACTTCGCGTTTACCAGAAACCTTGATGGCCATTCTTGCCTTCTCACTAACGGATATTTTTGATACAATCGGTACTCTTATCGGTACGGGTGAAAAAGTTGGTATCGTTGCGACAAGTGGGGAAAACCATGAGTCCGCTAAATTGGACAAGGCTCTTTACTCTGACTTGGTGGCAACTTCAGTAGGTGCCATTGCAGGTACTTCAAACGTTACAACCTATGTTGAGTCTGCGGCGGGTATCGGCGCTGGTGGACGTACTGGGTTGACAGCCCTAGTGGTTGCGATCTGTTTTGCTCTATCTAGCTTCTTTAGCCCACTTCTAGCGATTGTTCCGACAGCTGCAACAGCACCAATTTTGATCATCGTCGGAATCATGATGCTTTCTAACTTGAAAAATATCCCTTGGGATGATATGGCTGAAGCGGTTCCTGCCTTCTTCACATCTATCTTTATGGGATTCAGCTACTCTATCACACAAGGGATTGCTGTTGGTTTCTTGACATATACCTTGACAAAAGTTGTCAAAGGTCAAGCCAAGGATGTGCACGTAATGATTTGGATTTTGGATGCCTTGTTTATCCTTAACTATATCAGTATGGCGCTATAAATGGTATAATTAAAAAGGGGAGTCTCCTCTTTTTAATTATAAGGAGGTACATCATGAAAGATAAGACGATTTGGCAAGAGGTTTTGAACAGAGGGAAATGGGTGCTCATCCTTTTGGTAGCTTTTGTTCTATCTCAATTTCCCATAGGACTTGCTTTGTTTTTAGCAAACAAACAGTTTCCGATTTTACAGTCAGGTCTCTTAGTAGGTGCTCTATCCATAGTCGTTTTGATTGTATTCATTATTGGTGCACGAAAAACACAACTTGCTACTTTTAATCTATCCTTTTTTAAGGCAAAAGACTTGGCTCGCTTGGTACTGAGTT
This sequence comes from bacterium, assembly GCA_905221265.1. GTDB lineage: Bacteria > Bacillota > Bacilli > Lactobacillales > Streptococcaceae > Streptococcus. Next base: position 146,872 of record CAJNCQ010000003.1, read on the forward strand.
ATCTAGTGATTTTTGCGACAAATCTCTTGGGTTCACTCCTGCTTCGACTAACAAATGAGGCAACAACCAATAACCAATCAATACTGAATGGTTTGGTTCAGAATAGTTCCTTGATTTCAACTTTCTTTCTACTAGTCTTGATTGCGCCGATTTGTGAAGAAATTTTGTGTCGTGGAATTATTCCCCAAAAGATCTTCCGTGGAAAAGAAAAACTTGGCTTTGTTGTAGGTGCAGTCGTCTTTGCCTTGCTCCACACACCGACCAATCTGCCTTCTCTCCTTATCTATGGAGGAATGTCGACAGTTTTAACTTGGACAGCTTACAGAACAGAACGCTTAGAGATGTCGATCTTGCTTCATATGATTGTCAATGGTATTGCCTTTTGTTTGCTGGCTTTACTGGTTTTGATTAGTCGAAATGTAGGCTTGCCTTTCTAAACCATTTCCTTACTTGGAAAAGATAAATGCTAGCGTATCCATCTTTTTCTTTTTATGGTAAAATAGAGAAATAATGTGGTGAAAAACCTTGAGGAGTGACCTTATGTCCAATAAAGCTAGTCAGGCAAAAACAGCCATTTGCGGAATTATCAATGTAACCCCAGATTCCTTTTCGGATGGTGGGCAGTTTTTTGCTGTTGAGCAGGCGCTTCAGCAAGCTCGTAAATTGATAGCAGAAGGAGCGAGCATGCTAGATATCGGTGGAGAATCAACTCGGCCGGGCAGTAGCTATAGCTATGTTGGGATAGAAGAGGAAATCCAGCGTGTTGTTCCAGTGATTAAAGCTATCCGTGAGGAAAGTGATGTTCTCATTTCCATCGATACATGGAAAAGTCAGGTGGCAGAGACTGCTTTGAAAGCTGGTGCCAATTTGGTCAATGATATCACTGGTCTCATGGGAGATGAGAAAATGGCGGATGTGGTTGCTAAGGCTGGAGCGAAAGTGGTTATCATGTTTAATCCAGTCATGGCTCGACCTCAGCACCCTAGTTCGCTCATATTTCCTCATTTTGGTTTTGGGCAAGCTTTTACAGAGGAAGAGTTAGCTGACTTTGAAAAAATGCCAATCGAAGACTTGATGGAGGCTTTCTTTGAACGTGCTCTAGCGAGAGCGAACCAAGCTGGGATAGCAAGAGAAAACATTTTGCTGGATCTAGGAATTGGCTTTGGTCTGACTAAGAAAGAAAATCTGCTTCTTCTACGGGATCTGGATAAACTCCATCAGAAAGGCTATCCGATCTTTCTTGGAGTTTCGCGCAAGCGGTTTGTCATTAATATCTTGGAGGAAAATGGTTTTGAAGTCAATCCTGAGACGGAAGTCGGTTTTCGCAATCGGGACACCGCTTCGGCTCATGTGACCAGTATCGCTGCGAGACAGGGTGTCGAAGTTGTGCGCGTGCACGATGTAGCCAGTCATAAGATGGCAGTTGAAATTGCGTCAGCCATTCGTTTGGCAGATGATGCGGAAAATCTAGATTTAAAACAATATAAATAAGATGAAAGAAATTCAAAACAATCAGTGGATTGCCCACTACCGGACGGACCAACCACATTTTGGTTTGGAACGAATGGTGGAACTCCTAGCTCTGCGAGGCAATCCCCATCTCAAACTTAAGGTCATCCATATTGGAGGGACCAATGGCAAGGGGTCTACCATTGCTTTTTTGAAAAAGATGCTGGAAAAATTAGGACTGAGAGTTGGGGTGTTCAGCTCGCCCTATCTCATTCATTATACGGATCAGATTAGCATTAATGGGGAATCCATTCCCGAAGCGAAACTAGAAGCTCTCATGGCAGACTATCAGTCTTTGCTTGAGGGGGAATCTGCTGACAATTTGCAGGGAACAAGCGAGTTTGAAATTATCACAGCTCTAGCTTATGATTACTTTGCCTCAGAACAAGTAGATGTGGCTATCATGGAAGTCGGCATGGGAGGACTCTTGGATAGTACCAATGTCTGCAAGCCGATTTTAACAGGAATTACAACCATTGGACTGGACCATGTAGCCCTACTTGGTGATACTTTAGAAGTCATAGCAGAGCAGAAAGCTGGTATTATCAAACAAGGTATTCCTTTGGTGACAGGTTGCATTGTTCCAGAAGCCTTGGCTGTTATCGATCGTATTGCAGAAGCTAAACATGCACCGAGACTTGCCTACGGAGCAGATTATCAGATTCGTCATCAAGAAAGCGTGGTAGCGGGTGAAATCTTTGATTATACCAGTTCTGTCAGACAAGGTCGCTTCCAGACAGGTCTGCTGGGCTTGCATCAGATCGAGAATGCGGGGATGGCGCTTGCTCTCCTAGACACTTATTGCCAAGAGATTGGGCGGGAGTTGGCAAGTAATGACTTGCTTGCTCAAGCCTTGAAAGAAACCAGATGGCCAGGGCGTCTGGAGGTCCTGTCTAGTAATCCCTTGATGGTTTTGGATGGGGCCCACAATCCCCATGCGATCAAGGCTTTATTAGCAACCTTGCAAGAACGATTTGCTGGCTATCATAAGGAAATCCTTTTTACGTGTATCAAAACCAAGGCCTTGGAAGATATGCTGGATTTGCTAGTGGAAATGCCAGATACCGAGCTTACCCTGACACATTTTGACGATAGTCGGGCGACGGATGAAAGAGTATTGAAAGAGACAGCCAAGTCTAGAAATCTCAATTACCAAGACTGGCAGGAATTTTTAGAACAAAAAATGACAGAAGATGAAGAGAAACAAACAGTTAGGATTGTCACAGGTTCCTTGTATTTCTTGAGCCAAGTGAGAGCCTACCTGATGGAGAGGAAGAACGAGAATGGATATACAAAAGATCGAAACGGCTGTAAAAATGATTATTGAGGCCATCGGTGAGGATGCTAACCGCGAGGGCTTGCAGGAAACACCTGCTCGTGTAGCCCGTATGTATCAAGAGATTTTTTCAGGTCTTGGTCAAACAGCGGAGGAACACCTGTCAAAATCCTTTGAGATTATTGATGATAACATGGTGGTAGAAAAGGATATTTTTTTCCACACTATGTGTGAACACCACTTCTTGCCCTTTTATGGTAGAGCGCACATTGCCTACATTCCAGATGGACGTGTAGCAGGCTTGTCCAAGCTTGCCCGTACGGTTGAAGTTTATTCTAAAAAACCACAGATTCAAGAACGTTTGAATATTGAAGTGGCTGATGCCTTGATGGACCATCTAGGGGCTAAGGGAGCCTTTGTTGTTATTGAAGCAGAGCATATGTGTATGAGCATGCGTGGTGTCAGAAAGCCAGGCACTGCGACTTTGACCACTGTAGCCCGTGGCGTATTTGAGACGGATAAGGACCTCCGAGATCAGGCTTATCGTCTAATGGGACTATAAAAAGAATCCGCTTCATGCGGATTTTTCTAGAAAGGACTAGTTATGGATCAACTGCAGATTAAAGATTTGGAAATTTTTGCCTATCATGGTCTTTTTCCTAGTGAGAAAGAATTGGGGCAGAAGTTTGTCGTTTCAGCCATCCTATCCTATGATATGACCAAGGCAGCGACAGACTTGGATTTGGTGGCTTCTATTCATTATGGGGAACTTTGTCAGCAGTGGACAACTTGGTTTCAGGAAACCACTGAGGACTTGATTGAAACAGTAGCCTACAAACTAGTTGAACGTACCTTTGAGACCTATCCTCTTGTCCAAGAAATTGAGTTGGAACTCAAAAAACCTTGGGCTCCAGTGCATTTACCGCTAGATACCTGCTCGGTGACCATCCACCGTCGTAAGCAACGGGCTTTTATCGCCCTAGGAAGCAATATGGGGGATAAGCAAGCAAACTTGGAACAAGCTATCGACAAACTGCGAGTTCGTGGTATCCATATTCTCAAAGAGTCCAGTATCTTGACGACGGAGCCTTGGGGCGGTGTGGAACAAGCTAGTTTTGCCAATCAGGTGATTGAAGTAGAAACCTGGCTTCCAGCACCAGTCTTGTTAGAAACATTATTAGCCATTGAGTCAGAAATGGGACGGGTGAGAGAAGTGCATTGGGGACCTCGTTTGATCGATTTGGACCTGCTCTTTGTAGAAGACCAAGTCATCTATACAGACGACCTCATCTTGCCTCATCCTTACATAGCAGAACGCCTCTTTGTCCTTGAGTCTCTGCAAGAAATAGCTTCCCATTTTATTCATCCAGTACTAAAACAACCAATTCGCCACTTGTATCAAGAATTGAACAAATAGAAAAAACTCTAGTTCCTCAGCAGTTTGCGCCGAGAAGCTAGAGTTTTTAAAATAGGTCATTTTCTTCAGGAAGGAGGATGGTTTCTTTCCCGTCCATGTCTAAAACAAGGACCCGAGGAGGGTAAAGAGGGTCGAAGGGATGATTAAAATCAAAGTCGATACTAGTCGGCAGGTGCTGACTAGAGAAATGGAAGGTAATGGACCCCTCGTTGTTTAGTAGTTGAAATTCTAGTTCCTCTTCTAATTCAAAGACGTTTTTCAAAAAATGATCGATAATATACCACAAAGAGTCGATAACATCGTCAGGCAAGCTGGTCACAACGCCAAAACTGGCCGAACGTCTCTGAGTATTTGTAAAAGCCATAAACATTCCCTCCCCCATTTTATTTTTCCTTATCATACAGCAAAACATCCCAAAAATCAAGAAATCGTACTCACTTTTTCAAAATGGGAATAGGTTGTGAAATTTTTTCAAAGTTTCTCTAAAAAATACTTGAAAGTGTTTACAATAAGTGATAAAATGGAGTAAGCAGATGTATGAAAGCGAAATTTTCAATATAGAAAGGAAACAGAATGAACACAGATGATACAGTAACGATTTATGATGTTGCCCGTGAAGCTGGGGTTTCAATGGCAACTGTTAGCCGTGTAGTGAATGGCAATAAGAACGTCAAAGAAAATACTCGTAAAAAAGTTCTAGAGGTGATCGATCGTCTTGACTACCGTCCAAATGCGGTAGCGCGTGGCTTGGCCAGCAAGAAAACCACGACAGTTGGTGTTGTGATTCCAAATATCACCAATGGCTATTTTTCAACCCTAGCCAAAGGAATTGATGATATTGCAGAGATGTATAAGTACAATATCGTCCTAGCCAACAGTGATGAAGACGATGAAAAAGAAGTTTCAGTAGTTAATACTCTCTTTTCAAAACAGGTTGACGGGATCATTTTTATGGGTTATCACTTGACTGAAAAGATTCGTTCAGAATTTTCTCGTTCTCGGACACCAGTTGTCCTTGCAGGAACGGTGGATATCGAACACCAGTTGCCAAGTGTTAATATTGACTACAAACAAGCAACGATTGATGCAGTAACTCATTTGCTTCAGGAAAATGAAAAGATTGCCTTTATCAGTGGGCCACTTGTTGATGATATCAACGGCAAAATTCGATTGATTGGTTACAAGGAAGCATTGAAAAAGGCAGGAATCCCTTATAGCGAGGGCTTGGTATTTGAGTCTAAATACAGCTATAATGATGGCTATGCCTTGGCAGAGCGCTTGGTTTCTTCACAGGCTACAGCCGCGGTTGTGACAGGTGATGAATTGGCTGCGGGTGTGTTAAATGGTTTGGCAGATCACGGTATTTCTGTACCAGAAGAGTTTGAAATCATCACGACAGATGATTCTCAAATTGCACGATTCACTCGTCCAAACTTAACGACAATTGCTCAACCTCTATACGACCTTGGTGCTATCAGTATGCGTATGTTGACCAAGATTATGCATAAAGAAGAGTTGGAAGAACGTGAAGTTCTTCTCCCTCACGGTTTGACAGAACGTCGTTCGACACGAAAACGCAAATAGAAAAAATCAGGGAATCGAGAAGATTTCCTGATTTTCAATTTTAACCTTCCATGTAATTGCGAAGTTCTTCTCCTTTTAGCCCAGCGTTGATAGCAATCAATAATTTGAGGCGAGCTTTTTGAGCATTGAGTTCTTTGACAAAGAAAACACCAGCTCGTTGCAACTGCACTCCTCCGCCTTGGTAGGCATAAACAGGTTCTGCAATTCCGTTAAAACAACGTGAAACCAAGGCGACTGGAATGCCTTTTTGGAGGAGACTTTCTAATTTTTGAGCTGTTTCTTTGGGTACATTACCTGCTCCAAAAGCTTGAACGACTAATCCATCTAGGTGATCTAGGTCAAGCATATCAATCAGCTCATCTGTCATACCTGCATAGGCCGAGATGATGGGAACTAGACCTTGAATATGCTCGAGATCAAAACGGACACGAGGCTCAGCTGTTTTGAAGTAGAGGATTTCTTGCTTCATGATGAGACCGAGAGTCCCGTGAGTAGGAGTTTGAAAGGTACCGACGTTGGTCGTATGGGTTTTGGTAACATACTTGGCCGCGTGGATCTCATCATTCATGACGACCAGCACACCCTTGTCGGCTGCTTTGTCATCGCTGGCAACTCGTAAAGCACTCAGATAGTTATAAACTCCATCGCTACCGAGTTCGTTTGAACTACGCATAGCTCCTGTTAGAACGATGGGCATGGGCGGAATTTTCATGGTATCAAGGAAGTAGGCAGTTTCCTCTAGCGTATCTGTCCCATGTGTGATGACAACTCCATCGTAGTGGTCTGCTTCCTCTTTAATTTTATGATAGAGCGCAAGCATATGCTTGGGTTTGATATGGGGACTTGGCAGGTTAAAAAGGTCTAGGGCATGAACCTCAATCCCTTCAAGTGGATTGGATACATGGTTCATGGGATTGTCCTGGCTGGTCACAACTGCGCCAGAGGCGTCTGCTTGCATGGAAATAGTCCCACCTGTATGTAAAACAAGGATTTTCTTAGGCATGAATTAGTCACTCTTTCTGAAATGTGGTATAATCATTGTAACACAAAAGGGGAGAATGGGATAGGATGGAAGTCAAAGCTGTTTTTTTTGATATCGATGGAACGCTAGTCAACGATCGTAAGAGTGTTTTGAAATCCACTAAGGACGCGATTAGGATTGTGAAAGAGCAAGGGGTGCTTGTCGGAGTGGCGACAGGACGAGGACCGTTTTTTGTCAAGGAATTGATGGAAGATTTAGATCTGGATTTTGCAATAACTTATAACGGACAATATATCTTTAATAAAGAAAAAGTCTTATTTGCTAGCCCGATTGCTAAGTCAAGCCTGCGTCAATTGATTGCCTATGCTAAAAAAGAGCAAAAAGAAATCGCTCTTGGAACCGAGCATGCTGTTGTTGGTTCGAAAATTATGTCATTTGGTCTCGGATCCTTTTCACAGCTGGTTAGCCGTTTTATTCCAACTGGCTTAACAAGAACCGTTAGCCGTTCCTTTAATCGAATGGTCAGCAAGGCAGTCCCTCAAAAGGAAGATGACCTACTTCGTTTGATCAATGAGCCAATCTATCAAGTGTTAATGCTGATGACTCCTGAAGAATCTGAGAAAGCAGCAGCTGATTTTGAAGATTTGAAATTAACTCGAAGCAATCCTTTTGCAGCAGATATCATCAACCAAGGAAATTCCAAACTAGAAGGCATTCGCCGAGTCGGGAAAGAGTATGGTTTTGATCTCAACCAAGTCATGGCTTTCGGTGATTCAGACAATGACCTGGAAATGTTGGCAGGTGTTGGTATGTCAGTCGCTATGGGAAATGGCAGTAGTAGCGTCAAAGAAGTTGCCAAGCACATTACTGCAAGTAACCAACAAGATGGCATCCACAAGGCGCTCGAGCACTTTGGTGTTTTGGCTTCAGAAAAAGTTTTTGTCAGTCGAGATTACCATTTTAATAAGGTCAAGACCTTCCACCACATGATGGATGAACGGACGCAGGAAGAGCCACAGGCATGGGATGTTGAAGGGGCAACCCACCGGGCAGACTTTAAAATTGAAGAATTAGTAGAGTTTGTCCGAGCGGCAAGTTCTTCGGAGGAAGAATTCCAGCAGTCACTTGCAAGCATGCATGCGGCACTTGATAAGGCGGCCGAAAAGGTGAGGCAAAAAACGCCTGCCCAAAAAGATCTAATCGGGCAGGTTGATGCCTTAATCGATACACTGTATTTTACTTACGGCAGTTTTGCCTTGATGGGAGTGGATCCAGAACGCATATTTGATATTGTGCATGAGGCAAACATGGGGAAGGTTTTTCCTGATGGAAAAGCTCATTTTGATCCAATTACACATAAAATCTTAAAACCGGATGACTGGGAAGAAAAATATGCTCCAGAACCTGCTATCAGAAAGGAACTGCAGCGTCAGCTCAAGGCTTATGAGCGACATAAAGAGAGAAATAAGTAAGAAAAAAGGGAGCCTAGCAGGCTCCTTTTGTGTTCCTATAATGTTTTTTCTTGTTCTCTCACGACGAGCAAATCAACTTTTGCGTGGCGGAGGATGTATTCAGATGAAGAGCCAACCAAGAGGCGTTCAAAGGCATTAAGACCTGTTGCACCGACGAGAATCAGGTCAACATTTTCTGCGTCTGGAATAGTACGAGCAAGGAGAGTTTTTGGATTTCCCATTTCGATGACGGTATGAATATCGGTCACACCAGCATCTCTTGCACGTTTTTCGTACTCTTTCATCAGACTTTCAGCATCTACTTGAAGTTCTTCGTAAACTTCAGCATCAAAGGTAGACACGCTTTGAAGAGCGCGTGTGTCAATAACATGGGCAATGGTGAGCTTAGAATCATTGCGTAAAGCAGTGTAAACACCTTTAACAAAAGCCAAGTCTGCCTCTTTAGAACCATCAATTGCAACCATAACATTTTGGTAACGTTGTGCCATAATGAAACCTCCTGAAATTTTCTTACTTTTATTGTAATCCTTTTCACTAAAGAAGTAAAGTAAAAATCATATTTAAATAAATATTATCGGAGATTCGATTTGGTGGAGATATGTTAAAATAAAAGAAAACGGGATAGTAGGAAACACAGCGAGGGGATGAGAAAGTATGAAAGATTCTGTTCAAGCTTCTAAAAAAATAAGTTTTCTTTATCATGGAATTATCCTTGTGTCACTTGTAGGAGAAGTAGTGATGGTTTGGCAGCTGGAAAGAGTCGTGCCCGTTCTCTATTCAGGTTTTATTGGATTTCTTCTCTTTCACTTAGTCTACCACATCATTTTATTTGTGATTGCAAAGAGAAGTGGTCGCTTGGACTATTTGGTCACGTGGGGGCTCTTTCTCATGTTTAATCTTTTGTATGATTCCTTTTTAGCATTAGTCTTCCTAGGTTTGTCTTTTGGTATGTGAGAAAATACTTCTGCATTCTAGTTATTTAGACGGTGAGAACCTAGTCGTTGTGAGTTTTTTCTTTACTTGCTCATTTCAGGAAACTTGTCGCAATCCCTTTCTAGTGGTATAATGTTACTATCTCGATGAATTGAGGAAACAAGATGAAAGAATATAACAAGTCTAGTAAGTTAGAGCATGTTGCCTATGATATCCGTGGTCCTGTTTTGGAAGAAGCTATGCGGATGCGAGCAAACGGAGAAAAGATTTTACGTCTGAATACAGGGAATCCAGCAGAATTTGGCTTTACAGCGCCAGATGAGGTCATTCATGACTTGATTATGAATGCGCGTGATAGTGAGGGATATTCTGACTCCAAAGGGATTTTCTCAGCCCGTAAAGCCATCATGCAGTATTGCCAACTGAAGAACTTCCCCAATGTAGACATTGATGATATTTACCTTGGAAATGGTGTCAGTGAGCTGATTGTTATGTCCATGCAGGGGCTTTTAGACAATGGAGATGAGGTCTTGGTTCCTATGCCAGATTATCCTCTCTGGACAGCTGCGGTCAGCCTAGCTGGGGGAAATGCCGTTCACTATATCTGTGATGAAGCTGCAGAATGGTACCCAGATATTGATGATATCAAGTCAAAAATTACTTCCAATACCAAGGCCATCGTCCTTATCAACCCAAATAACCCAACTGGAGCCCTTTATCCTAAGGAACTCTTGCTGGAGATTATTGAGATTGCTCGTCAAAACGATTTGATCATCTTTGCAGATGAGATTTATGACCGCATGGTGATGGATGGGCATGTACATACTCCTGTGGCGAGCTTGGCACCTGATGTTTTCTGTGTCAGCATGAATGGTCTGTCAAAATCCCACCGTATAGCTGGTTTCCGTGTAGGTTGGATGGTCTTGTCTGGACCTAAGACCCATGTTAAAGGCTATATCGAAGGTCTCAATATGCTGTCCAACATGCGCCTTTGTTCTAACGTTTTGGCCCAGCAAGTCGTACAAACATCACTAGGTGGGCACCAGTCAGTGGACGAATTGCTCCTTCCTGGTGGCCGCATCTATGAGCAAAGAAACTTTATCTATAATGCCATTCAAGATATTCCCGGTTTGTCTGCGGTCAAGCCGAAGGCGGGACTTTATATCTTCCCTAAAATCGATCGCAATATGTACCGCATCGATGACGATGAACAGTTCGTTCTTGATTTCTTGAAACAAGAAAAGGTTCTCTTGGTTCATGGCCGCGGTTTTAACTGGAAGGAGCCAGACCATTTCCGTATCGTTTACCTCCCACGTGTGGACGAATTGGCGCAAATCCAAGAAAAGATGACTCGTTTCTTGAAACAGTATCGTAGATAAGGGCTTTCATAGGAAAAGCTAGAAAACATTTGCCTAGAACTATTGACAAAAGTGGCAGAATCAGATAGAATAGTAAAGTATGTTTAGTAACTGATCACTTTATAGCCGGCTAAACGAATACAAAATCTATGAGGAGGTATTCATCGTGAAACGTACTTATCAACCAAGTAAACTTCGTCGTGCGCGCAAACACGGATTCCGTAACCGTATGTCAACTAAAAACGGTCGTCGCGTATTGGCAGCTCGTCGTCGTAAAGGACGCAAAGTTTTGGCTGCTTAATCCAAACGAATTCAATAAAGAAGTCAGTAGGGACTCGAGTCTACTGGCTTTTCTTTTTGCTATAATATCAGTCTGTAAATGCTTTATATTTTTTCTGAAATAATGTATAATGTTTCATATACTATAAAAAATGGAGAACAGTTATGAAGAAATCAAAAGCCCTCCTACTAGGGGCTGGAATTTTGAGTGCAAGCTTCTTGATGGTGGCTTGTAGTTCGGCACAATCAAATACAGATAAAACCTACTCATATGTATTTGCCAGCAATCCAGATACATTAGACTATATCACTTCGACACGTGGTTCAACCTCTAGCATTACGACAAACTTGATTGATGGTTTGTTGGAAAATGATAAATACGGCAATCTCGTTCCTTCTATGGCGCAGTCATGGACAGTATCAAAAGACGGTTTGACCTATACCTATAAAATCCGCCAAGGGGCTAAGTGGTATACCTCTGAAGGAGAAGAGTACGCTGAAGTGACAGCCCATGACTTTGTGACAGGTCTTAAGTATGCAGCGGATAAAAAGGCTGAGAACTTGTACTTGGTACGGGATTCAATCAAAGGTTTGGCAGATTATGTCGAAGGGAAAACATCTGACTTTGAGACGGTTGGAGTCAAGGCAGTGGACGACTATACTCTTCAATACACTTTGAACAAGCCAGAGTCTTATTGGAATTCAAAGACAACAGGGGGAATTTTGAGTCCTGTCAATGAAGCCTTTTTGAAATCTAAGGGAGATGACTTTGGAAGTGTTACCCCATCTAGTATCCTGTCAAATGGGCCATACTTGTTCAAGTCTTTCACATCAAAATCTTTAATTGAGTTTGAAAAGAACCCTAATTACTGGGATAAGGACAATGTGAAAATTGAGAAGGTAAAGCTTTCCTTCTATGATGGTTCAGACCAAGATAGTTTGGCTAGAGGATTCTTAGAAGGTAACTACACAGATGGCCGTATCTTCCCGACAAGCTCTGTCTTTGACCAGTTGAAAAAAGGGAATGAAGATAAGATTACCTATACTCCTCAGGATGCTGTGACTTTCTACTATCTCTTCAATGTCAACCGTCAAAGTTACAATCAAACAATGAAACAGACGGATAAAGAAAAAACCGATTCGCGTCTAGCTATGCAAAACAAGGACTTCCGTCAGGCGATTAACTTTGCCTTTGACCGTCATGCCTACGCCGCACAGACAAATGGAGAAGATGGAGCTGACCGTATCCTTCGAAACACAGTCACACCAAGCAATTTTGTTCAAATTGGTGGGAAAAACTTTGGAGATGCTGTCAATGAAAAGATAGTCAACTATGGTTCAGAGTGGGCTAATGTCAATCTAAACGACGCTCAGCCTGCCTTCTTGAATGCTGACAAAGCCAAGGCAGAATTTGCCAAAGCCAAAGAAAGTTTGCAAGCAGAAGGTGTGACTTTCCCAATCCATCTAGACATGCCAGTGGACCAGACTGCTAAGTTGGACGTACAACAAGCCAGTTCTTTCAAGCAGACGGTTGAGGAGACACTTGGATCAGATAATATTGTTATCGATGTGATTCAGCTTTCTCCAGACGAGAAAGACAATGCAACCTTCTTTGCTGACACAGCTGAACAAAAGGACTATGACATTGACATCTCAGGCTGGAGCGGAGATTACTCTGATCCCAAGACCTATCTTGACCTCTTGGATCCAGACTCTGGTTCTCAGCTAAAAAATCTTGGCTTGACTCCAGGAAAAGACAATGATGTTAAGGAAAAAATCGGTCTCTCTACTTACAAGAAGTTGTTGGATGCGGCAGATAAAGAAGTTGAAAACACTCAGGTTCGCTATGAGAAATTTGCCGAAGTTCAAGCTTGGCTAACAGATAGTGCTCTCTTTATGCCAGTTCAAAGCGGAGGAGCTAATCCAATCTTCCGTAAGACTGTACCGTTCACAGGAGCCTTCTCATTTGTCGGACACAAAGGGGATGCGGACAACTACAAATACCTTGAGTTGCAAAAAGATCCCGTGACTGCGAAACAGTACCAAGAGCTTTATGAAAAATGGCAAAAAGAAAAAGTTGAGTCCAACAAAAAAGCTCAGGAAGATTTAGCTAACCACATTCAATAATATTCCTAGTCATGCTTTTTAGTTAAGCATAGTGGCTGGATTCAGAAAAAGGCCCCACCAGACGCTTTTTGGTTCTGGTAGGGCCTTTTCTTTATTCTTTTAAGTGATAAGAGTAGCTGGCGACAACGACGTCTTCATGCCATCTGAGAGCGTATTTTAGTTTGAGGCTCATCTGATTGTGCAGGATATTTTGCCAAGGCTTGTTAGGGATAAACTGTGGGACAAGGACTGTAACGGTGTAGTTTTTTTGCTTAGCTTCTTGGGCGATTCGTTTGACATACTTAACACTAGGGGTGATGATGTCGCGGTAACTGGTATTGATATTCTTCAGAGTGATATTTGGGAAGTAGTCGGCAAATTCCTGAAGAATTTCTTGGTCTTTTTCTGCCGTTTCTTTAGTAGAAATGTGCATGGCTAACACTTCATCACCGATACTTTGAGCGTAGTTAATGGCTCCGATACTTACTCGAGTAACATTCCCTACTAGAACAAGGACAAGGTTGCCGTCATAAGTGCGCTTTTCAATTCCTTCGTAGAGTCGTAGCTGTTTTGCCACTTTTTGGTAATGGCTGTGAATGGACAAAAAGAGGAAAGTAAGAACTAGGATAATTGGAAAGAATGGCCAGATATCACCCAGTCTGAAGAGGAGTAAAATGAGGACAATAGCATAACAAATGATGGCCCCAAGGATATTAGCAAAGGCAGGTTTTAAGAAGTTTGCTCCTTTTTCCTTTTTCCAATGACGAATCATCCCAGTCTGAGAAAGGGCAAAGGGAACGAAGACCCCGATAGTATAAAGAGGAATCAAGCGTTCAGTATTCCCGTTAAAAATGAGAAGAAGGATCATAGCTCCAAAAGCCAGAGTTAAGATACCGTTGGAGTAGCCAAGACGATCCCCTTTTTCCATAAAGAGATGGGGCATGTACTTGTTTTTAGCCATATTGTAAGCCAGCATAGGGAAGGCTGAAAAGCCAGTATTTGCAGCTACAGCTAGAATCAAGGCTGTTGAGAACTGGAAGAGATAGTAGCTAGCATGACCAAAGAATGAATCACCAAGAATGCCTTTTGCCATTTGTGAGAGGATGGTTTCTCCATGTTGAGGTGTGATGCCCATCCAGTAGTTTAGGAAGGTAATGCCCGCAAAAAGAAAACCTAAAATGAGCGACATGATGGTCAAGGTCTCAGCAGCATTCTTTTCCTTCGGAGTTTTGAAAAATGGTACCGCATTTGAAATAGCTTCAACCCCTGTCAGAGAGGCAGAGCCACTGGTAAAGGCTCTCAATAGGAGAACGGTGGAAAGGCTCGGAACAGTTTGTCCAATGGTTGAAGTCGCCTGATAGTTTAGGGAACCTGTAAATAGTTGAAAGAACCCATAAAGTAAGAGAAAGACGGTACTGAAGATAAAGAGATAGACGGGAATCATCAGAGAGCTGGCAGATTCTTTCAAGCCTCTTAAATTCAAGAGCATGAGCAGGCAGACTAGGAAAATGGAGATGTGGAGGTTGTAAGGGTGGAGGGCAGGGAGGGCTGCAGTAATAGCATCAGCTCCAGAAGCAACGGATACGGCTACTGTCAGCATATAGTCAACAAGGAGGCTGCCTCCTGCAATCAAGCCTAGTTCAGGGGAGAGATTTTCTCGAGTAACCATATAAGCTCCTCCACCTTGAGGATAGGCATGAATGATTTGACGATAGGAAATGGTCAAACTAGCGAGCAGTAAGAGGACAAAAATACCGATAGGGAGGCTCCACCAAATAGCGAGAGGAGAGAGACTGACTAAAACGAGAATGACTTGTTCAGGTCCATAGGCAATAGAAGACAGGGCATCACTGGATAACATTGCAAGTGCCTGCATTTTTCCAAGTAATCCCCCTTCGCCGTCTGTGAGAGACTTGAGTGGTCGACCGATAAAGGTATATTTTAATTTTCTAAACATTTTCTTTTCCTTTGCTGAAAATTTCAATAAGTGTTATTATACTGCTTTGAAAAAATGCAGTCAAGGGAGAATGACTGGTTTTTGGATATTTTTCCAAGCCGAGGGATGCTATTTTTGGTATAATAGATGGAAGAAAATGAGGTTAGAAGAGATGATATTTGATACGCACACACATTTAAATGTAGAAGAATTTGCAGGACGCGAGGCCGAAGAAATCGCCTTGGCTGCTGAGATGGGTGTGACACAGATGAATATTGTTGGTTTTGATAGGCCAACTATTGAACGAGCCCTAGAGTTGGCAGACGAGTATGAGCAACTCTACGCAACTATTGGCTGGCATCCGACGGAAGCAGGGACTTACACAGATGAGGTCGAAGCTTACTTGCTTGAAAAACTAAAACATCCCAAGGTTGTTGCCTTGGGGGAGATTGGTCTGGACTACCATTGGATGACAGCACCTAAGGAAGTGCAGGAGCAGGTTTTTCGTCGTCAGATTCAGTTGTCTAAGGATTTGAACTTGCCTTTTGTGGTCCACACTCGTGATGCGCTAGAAGATACTTATGAGATTATCAAGAGCGAGGGCGTTGGTCCACGAGGTGGGATTATGCACTCATTCTCAGGTTCTTTGGAGTGGGCTGAGAAGTTTGTCGAGCTTGGTATGACCATTTCTTTCTCAGGAGTGGTGACTTTTAAGAAAGCAACGGATATCCAAGAAGCTGCTAGAGAACTTCCGTTAGACAAGATTTTGGTAGAAACGGATGCCCCTTACCTGGCTCCTGTTCCTAAACGTGGCCGTGAAAATAAAACAGCCTACACACGTTATGTGGTGAACTTTATTGCCGACTTGCGTGGGATGACGACCGAGGAATTAGCAGCAGCAACGACTGCAAATGCAGAGCGTATCTTTGGATTGGACAGCAAGTGATGAAAGAAAAAATTTCCCAAGTTATCGTGGTTGAAGGGCGTGATGACACGGCCAATCTCAAACGTTACTTTGACGTGGAAACCTATGAGACACGAGGTTCCGCAATAAATGACCAGGATATAGAACACATTCAGCGCCTGCATGAATTGCATGGAGTCATTGTCTTTACAGATCCAGATTTTAATGGAGAGCGGATTCGTCGCATGATTATGACGGCCGTTCCAACAGTGCAGCATGCCTTTCTCAAGCGAGATGAAGCTGTTCCCAAATCCAAATCCAAGGGACGTTCTCTGGGAATCGAACACGCCAGCTATGAAGATCTAAAAACAGCGCTGGCTCAGGTGACAGAACAATTTGAAAACGAGAACGAGTTTGACATCAGTCGTGGTGACTTGATTCGCCTAGGTTTCTTGGCGGGAGCAGACAGCCGTAGACGCCGAGAGTATCTAGGCGAACAGCTCCGCATCGGCTATTCCAACGGCAAGCAACTCCTCAAGCGCTTAGAGTTATTTGGGATAACCTTGGCAGAAGTGGAAGAAGTGATGGGAAGTTATGATAATGGCTAAGCACCCCCAAAATACCAAGGGAATGTGTTACAATAGAGGTACTTAGATTTATTTTGATAGCGTTCAAATAGAAACTTAAAGGACAGATCGAAATGAAAATACAAGTTGACAGAGAGTCTGTGTGTATGGGGGATGATGTACTGCCCCATGAGACAGAATTTGAGATTCCTGAAGATATGACGGTGAAAGAATTTTTTGACTTTCTAGAAAGGGAACGTTATTTGCCGTCTGTTCAAGGAAACAATGTCGCTTGGGAACTCCGTAATCGAAATGGGGAACAAGGTGTTTATTTCACCAAAACACGAGAGATTATCCATCCAGATGCGGTCTTAAAAGAGATGCTGGAAGGAATTACTGAGATTCCCTTATTTGTTTTGCTCTATCATTATACCCCGGAAGCATACTATATTAGAAAAGAGAATAAATGAGAATTGCAGATGATGTCCTGACCGAGGTTGAACTGGTCATGTATTGTTATCGTCCCTTGGTACTTTTATGAAACATCTTTTTAAATGAAGTCTAGGTTTTCGATTGGGCATGAAAAATTGGAAACTTTATAGTTTTATCTACATCCTACTTGAACCACTAACCTTTTTCAAAGATTGTGAAAGGAAATGATATGGCAAATAGAAGTTATATTTACTTAAAAAACGGAGATGAAGCCCGTATTCTAACAGAGGGAATTTACACAATATCCTATTTTTGGCAATTGTTTTGGGATGAAGAAGATTTAAAAGCTCCGATTGCTCTCTGGAAAACAGCAGAAAAACTGGAAGAAGATGAAGAGCAAGCAGAAAGATTTTACCAAGAGCAGAATGTAGATATCTTGCTTTCTATTGAAAAATTCCAGCAGAATGCCCTCAAAAACCGATCTTTTTTAGAAGAGAATGCCCCGCAATCCGTGCAACTATATGATGACTTTGTCCGTTATATTCTTGCAAATGTCAAAGACGGTGATGTGCTCGGATTTGATCTTTTAGATGTTGTTTTTATGGACCAAGTGTCTGTTGTTTCTGATAAACTGTTAAAAAATATACGAGCTATTCGGGAAAATCAACCCAAAGATTTAGATTTTTCTGTGACAGAAAAGAACTTAATTGGTCTTGCTATGGGCTTTCCTGATTATTATGCTTCAGAATTATTGCCAGAAGACAATATTGTAGATTCGGTTGCCTATCAGGATGAACTGAAGAAAATGAACCCCAAAGAAGATAAGAAAGTGCTAGATACGACTGGAGCTGATTCAAAAGGGAACAAGTCTCGTGTTCTTTTAGTGTTTTGGATTTTGTTGGCACTAGTAATTATGTGGGTTTTATATATTATTTTTAGCTAATAAATAGAAAAGAGAATAAATGAGAATTGCAGATTATAGCGTGACCAAGGCAGTGCTGGAGCGTCACGGTTTTACCTTTAAAAAGTCCTTCGGGCAAAATTTTCTGACGGATACCAATATCCTTCAAAAAATCGTGGATACGGCTGAAATTGATGACCAGGTCAATGTTATCGAAATCGGGCCAGGGATTGGTGCCTTGACAGAATTTTTGGCAGAGCGTGCAGCTCAAGTTATGGCCTTTGAGATTGACCACCGTTTGGTACCGATTTTGGCAGATACCCTGCGTGATTTTGACAATGTGACAGTAGTCAACGAGGACATTCTCAAAGTGGATTTGGCGCAGCATATCCAGAGTTTCAAAAATCCAGACCTACCAATCAAGGTAGTAGCCAACTTGCCTTACTACATTACGACTCCTATTCTCATGCACTTGATCGAGAGTGGCATTCCTTTTAGTGAGTTTGTGGTCATGATGCAAAAAGAAGTGGCGGACCGTATCTCAGCACAGCCAAATACCAAGGCTTATGGTAGCTTGTCGATTGCTGTGCAGTATTATATGACAGCCAAGGTTGCCTTTATCGTCCCTCGTACGGTCTTTGTGCCAGCCCCAAACGTGGACTCAGCCATTTTAAAAATGGTACGCCGTCCAGAACCTGCTGTAACAGTAAAAGATGAGAACTTCTTCTTTAAGGTATGCAAGGCTAGTTTCACCCATCGTCGCAAGACCTTATGGAACAACTTAACAGGCTACTTTGGGAAAACTGATGAAGTCAAGGATAAGCTGACCAAGGCTTTGGACCAAGCAGGTTTGTCACCATCTGTGCGTGGTGAAGCTCTCAGCTTGGAAGAGTTTGCCAGTCTAGCAGATGCGCTTAAAGGACAAGGACTATAAGATGCAGGGACAAATCATTAAAGCCTTGGCAGGATTCTATTATGTAGAGAGTGATGGCAAAGTCTATCAGACACGTGCGCGTGGGAATTTCCGCAAAAAAGGTCACACGCCTTATGTCGGAGACTGGGTAGACTTTTCTGCGGAGGAAAATTCCGAAGGTTATATCCTCAAAATTCACGAACGGAAAAACAGTCTGGTCCGTCCGCCTATTGTCAATATTGACCAAGCTGTGGTGATCATGTCCGTCAAGGAACCGGACTTCAACAGCAACTTGCTGGATCGTTTCTTGGTTCTTTTGGAACACAAGGGCATCCATCCTATCGTTTATATTTCTAAAATGGATTTGCTGGAAGATAGAGGAGGACTGGATTTTTATCAGCAGACATACGGTGACATCGGCTATGACTTTGTGACCAGTAAAGAGGAACTTCTGCCTTTGTTGACAGGAAAAGTGACGGTCTTTATGGGGCAGACAGGTGTTGGAAAATCAACACTCCTCAATAAAATCGCACCAGACCTCAATCTTGAAACAGGAGAGATCTCAGACAGTCTGGGTCGCGGTCGTCATACCACTCGAGCGGTTAGTTTTTACAACCTCAATGGGGGTAAAATCGCGGACACACCAGGCTTTTCATCACTGGATTATGAAGTGTCAACAGCAGAAGATCTCAATCAGGCTTTTCCAGAGATTGCCAGTGTCAGTCGAGACTGCAAGTTCCGTACTTGTACCCATACCCATGAGCCGTCCTGTGCGGTTAAGCCAGCTGTAGAAGAAGGAATCATTGCAACCTTCCGTTTTGACAACTACCTGCAATTCCTCAGTGAGATTGAAAATCGCAGAGAAACCTATAAAAAAGTCAGCAAAAAAATTCCAAAATAAGGAGAAACCTATGTCTCAATACAAGATTGCTCCGTCAATTCTGGCAGCAGATTATGCCAACTTTGAACGTGAAATCAAACGCCTAGAAGCAACTGGCGCAGAATATGCCCATATCGATATCATGGATGGTCACTTTGTACCGCAAATCAGTTTTGGTGCAGGTGTGGTTGAAGCTCTTCGCCCCCATAGCAAGATGGTCTTTGACTGCCACTTGATGGTAGCTAATCCTGAGCATCATCTAGAAGATTTTGCGCGTGCAGGTGCAGATATCATCAGTATCCATGTAGAAGCAACGCCTCATATTCATGGCGCCCTCCAAAAAATTCGTTCTCTAGGGGTCAAACCTTCAGTTGTTATCAATCCTGGTACGCCTGTCGAGGCGATTAAGCACGTCCTTCATCTAGTTGATCAAGTCTTGGTCATGACGGTTAACCCTGGATTTGGTGGGCAAACTTTTCTGCCTGAAACCATGGACAAGGTTCGTGAGTTGGTTGCCCTTCGTGAGGAAAAAGGTTTGAGCTTTGAGATTGAAGTCGATGGCGGTATTGATGACCAGACCATTGCTCAAGCCAAAAAAGCTGGAGCGACCGTTTTTGTAGCAGGATCCTATGTCTTTAAGGGAGATGTCAATGAACGAGTGCAAACTCTCAGAAAACAACTGGACTAGGGTTGCCGTTTTTGCAGGCGGAGATCGCGGTCATTATCGGCCGGATTTTGATAGCTTTGTTGGTGTGGATCGAGGCTCACTCTGGGTCTTGGAAGAAGATTTGCCTCTCGCTCTAGCAGTTGGGGATTTTGATTCGGTGACTGCAGAAGAGCGTCAGTTGATTCAAAAACGTGCCCAACATTTTGTCCAAGCCCAGCCAGAAAAAGATGATACAGATCTGGAACTAGCTCTCTTGACCATCTTTGAGCAAAATCCTCAGGCCCAGGTCACTATTTTCGGTGCTCTTGGTGGTCGTATTGACCATATGCTGGCTAATGTTTTTCTGCCTAGCAATCCCAAGTTGGCCCCCTTTATGCGCCAGATAGCGATTGAGGATGGGCAAAATGTGATTGCCTATTGTCCAGAAGGGACCAGTCAGCTAGAACCCCGTTCAGACTACGATTATCTAGCCTTTATGCCAGTTCGAGATAGTCAGCTGACCATTATCGGTGCCAAGTACGAATTGACAGAGGAAAATTTTTTCTTTAAAAAAGTGTACGCTTCTAACGAATATATAGATAGGGAAGTTTCAGTGACTTGCCCAGATGGCTATGTGGTCATACTCCATAGCAAGGACAGGAGGTAGGATGGAGACTGTATTATTACTATTATTAATTGCCAACCTAGCTGGACTCTTTCTCATTTGGCAAAGGCAGGATAAGCAAGACAAGTACCTAGCCAAGAGCTTGGAGGATCAGGCAGATCACTTGTCAGATCAGTTAGATTATCGTTTTGACCAAGCCAGACAAGCCAGTCAGCTGGACCAAAAAGACTTGGAAGTAGCTGTCAGCGACCGCTTGCAGGAAGTGCGAATGGAGTTGCATCAAGGCCTGACTCAAGTCCGTCAAGAAATGACAGATAATCTTTTGCAAACTAGGGACAAGACCGACCAACGTCTCCAAGCCCTGCAGGAATCCAATGAGCAACGTTTGGAGCAAATGCGCCAGACGGTCGAGGAAAAGTTAGAAAAAACCTTGCAGACGCGCTTGCAGGCTTCCTTCGAGACAGTTTCCAAGCAACTAGAGTCTGTCAATCGAGGTTTGGGTGAAATGCAAACTGTTGCGCGGGATGTCGGTGCACTTAATAAGGTCTTATCTGGGACTAAAACGCGAGGAATTCTGGGTGAATTGCAACTGGGGCAAATCATTGAAGACATCATGACACCTGCCCAGTATGAACGAGAATTTGCAACAGTTGAAAACTCCAGTGAACGAGTAGAGTACGCCATCAAGTTACCTGGCCAAGGTGACCAGGAATATGTCTATTTGCCGATTGACTCCAAGTTTCCACTGGCGGATTATTACCGCTTGGAAGAAGCCTATGAAGTAGGTGATAAGGACGAGATCGAACGCTGTCGTAAGTCACTCCTAGCAAGCGTCAAGCGCTTTGCCAAGGATATCAAGAGCAAGTACATAGCACCACCTCGGACGACCAATTTTGGAGTCTTGTTTGTTCCGACGGAGGGTCTCTACTCAGAAATCGTCCGCAATCCGGTCTTCTTTGATGACTTGAGACGGGAGGAGCAGATTATTGTCGCAGGTCCAAGTACCCTATCAGCCCTGCTTAACTCTCTATCAGTTGGCTTCAAAACTCTCAATATCCAAAAGAGTGCTGACCATATCAGCAAGACCCTAGCTAGTGTCAAGACCGAGTTTGGCAAGTTCGGAGGCATTCTGGTCAAGGCACAAAAGCATCTCCAACATGCCTCTGGCAATATTGATGAATTATTAAACCGTCGCACCACAGCTATCGAGCGGACGCTCCGTCACATTGAGTTATCAGAAGGTGAGCCTGCGCTTGATCTACTCCATTTCCAAGAAGATGAGGAAGAATATGAAGATTAGTCACATGAAAAAAGATGAGCTGTTTGAAGGTTTTTACCTGATTAAGTCAGCTGACCTGAGACAGACGCGTGCTGGGAAAAACTACCTAGCCTTTACCTTCCAAGATGATAGTGGTGAGATTGAAGGGAAGCTCTGGGATGCCCAACATCATAACGTTGAGGCCTTTACCGCTGGGAAAGTCGTCCACATGCAGGGACGTCGAGAAGTGTACAATAACACTCCTCAAGTCAATCAAATTACTCTCCGCCTACCTCAGCCTGGGGAACCCAATGATCCAGCTGATTTCAAGATCAAGTCGCCAGTTGATGTCAAGGAAATCCGTGACTATATGTCGCAAATGATTTTCAAGATTGAAAATCCTGTCTGGCAGCGTATCGTTCGCAGTCTTTACACCAAGTATGATAAGGAATTCTACTCCTATCCAGCTGCCAAGACCAACCACCATGCCTTTGAAACGGGTTTGGCCTATCATACAGCAACCATGGTGCGTTTGGCAGATGCCATTAGCGACATCTATCCTCAGCTCAATAAGAGCCTGCTCTATGCGGGGATTATGCTGCACGACTTGGCCAAAGTCATTGAGTTGACGGGACCAGAGCAGACGGAGTATACAGTGCGAGGCAATCTCATCGGCCATATAGCCCTCATCGATAGCGAAATTACCAAGACAGTCATGGAACTGGGCATCGATGATACCAGAGAAGAAGTGGTGCTACTGCGCCATGTCATCCTCAGTCACCACGGCTTACTTGAGTATGGAAGTCCAGTCCGTCCACGCGTTATGGAGGCAGAGATTATTCATATGATTGACAATCTAGATGCCAGCATGATGATGATGTCAACAGCTTTGGCTTTGGTGGACAAAGGAGAGATGACTAATAAAATTTTCGCTATGGACAATCGTTCCTTCTATAAACCAGATTTAGATTAATAATTTAAGAAAAACGAGCATTTTTTACGCAATAATGTTCGTTTTTTTATGTGAATGTGGTATAATGGATAAAATATCAAAATTAAATGGAATGGTAAATAAAAATGAAATTAAGAAGAAGTGATCGGATGGTTGTCATTTCCAACTATTTGATTAATAATCCATACAAACTAACCAGTCTCAATACCTTTGCGGAAAAGTACGAATCTGCTAAATCATCGATTTCAGAGGATATCGTGATTATCAAGCGTGCTTTTGAGGAAATCGAAATCGGTCATATTCAGACTGTAACTGGAGCAGGTGGAGGCGTTATCTTTACACCATCAATCTCGAGTCATGAAGCCAAAGAAATGATCGCAGACTTGCGTGACAAACTTTCAGAAAGCGACCGTATCTTGCCAGGTGGCTACATCTACCTGTCTGATTTGCTCAGTACGCCTGCCATTTTGAAAAATATTGGGCGCATCATTGCCAAGAGCTTTATGGACCAAAAAATCGATGCCGTTATGACAGTAGCAACAAAAGGTGTGCCACTCGCAAATGCAGTTGCCAATGTCCTCAATGTTCCATTTGTCATTGTGCGTCGTGACTTGAAAATCACAGAAGGTTCAACGGTCAGCGTCAACTATGTTTCAGGTTCCAGTGGTGACCGTATCGAGAAAATGTTCCTTTCAAAACGTAGTCTCAAGGCAGGCAGTCGTGTCTTGATCGTGGATGACTTCTTGAAAGGCGGCGGAACTGTCAACGGGATGATTAGTCTCTTGCGTGAGTTCGATTCTGAACTAGCTGGTGTCGCAGTCTTTGCAGACAATGCCCAAGAAGAACGTGAAAAGCAGTTCGATTACAAGTCACTCTTGAAAGTAACCAATATTGATGTTAAGAACCAATCCATCGATGTCGAGATTGGAAATATATTTGACGAAGACAAATAAGAGATAGAACTAAAGGTTGGAACGATTGTCCCAGCCTTTCTTTGCAAACAGAATAGAAGGACGCCTATGAAAACACCATTTATCAGCCGTGAAGATTTAGAAACAATTGTTGCAGAGTTCCCGACTCCCTTTCACTTATATGACGAGAAGGGGATTCGTGAAAAAGCAAGAGCCGTCAACCAAGCCTTTTCATGGAACAAGGGATTCAAAGAATATTTTGCAGTCAAGGCTACTCCAACTCCAGCCATCTTGAAAATCCTCCAAGAGGAAGGTTGTGGTGTGGACTGTTCTAGTTATGTGGAGCTCCTGATGAGCCATAAACTTGGGTTTGCAGGCTCTGAGATGATGTTCTCATCGAACAACACGCCAGACAAGGAATATGCTTATGCGCGTGAATTAGGCGCAACAATTAACTTGGATGCCTTTGAAGACATTGAACATCTGGAGCGTGCAGCAGGCATTCCAGAAATCATTTCCTGTCGTTATAATCCAGGCGGAGTCTTTGAATTGGGAACAGACATCATGGACAATCCTGGGGAAGCCAAGTTTGGTATGACCAAGGCTCAGCTTTTTGAAGCCTTTGCTATTTTGAAGGAAAAAGGAGCCAAGACATTTGGGATTCACTCCTTCCTAGCATCCAATACCGTCACCCATCTCTACTACCCAGAGTTGGCGCGTCAGCTTTTTGAATTAGCCGTTGAAATCAAGGAAAAGTTGGGTATTTCACTAGACTTTATTAATCTTTCTGGCGGTATTGGTGTCAATTACCGTCCAGACCAGGAGCCAAATAACATTGCTGTGATTGGTGAGGGAGTTCGTAAGGTTTATGAAGAAGTTCTTACACCTGCAGGACTTGGTCAGATCAAGATTTTCACCGAATTGGGTCGCTTTATGTTAGCCCCTCACGGAGCTTTGGTCACAAGAGTCACTCATAAGAAAAAAACCTACCGTACCTATCTAGGTGTGGATGCATCAGCAGTCAACCTCATGCGCCCAGCCATGTATGGAGCTTACCACCATATCACCAATCTGACCCATCCAGACGGACCAGTTGAGGTTGTAGATGTGGTCGGTTCACTCTGTGAAAATAATGATAAATTTGCCGTTAATCGCGAACTACCTCATACAGAAATCGGTGATTTACTGGTGATTCATGATACAGGTGCACATGGATTCTCCATGGGTTACCAGTACAATGCCAAACTACGCTCGGCAGAAATCCTTTATACTGAAGAAGGCAAAGCCCGCCAAATCCGCCGTGCAGAGCGCCCTGAGGACTATTTTGCAACCTTGTATGGCTTTGATTTTGAACTCGATCATTAAAAAATGAAAATGAAAGTGAAAAACAGATTGCTTTCTAAAAAATAGACAAAAATCTTGTTTTTCCCTCAAGTCGTGATATAATAAAACTATAAAACGGTTTCAAGGAAGGTGACGATATGTCTGAAGAAACAATTGACTATGGACAAGTGACAGGAATGGTGCATTCGACAGAGAGTTTTGGGGCGGTAGATGGTCCTGGGATTCGTTTTATTGTCTTTTTGCAGGGCTGTCACATGCGTTGCCAGTACTGCCATAACCCTGATACATGGGCTATGGAGACCAATAAATCACGCGAACGGACAGTAGACGATGTCTTGACAGAAGCCCTTCGTTATCGTGGTTTCTGGGGAGACAAGGGAGGAATCACTGTTAGTGGTGGAGAGGCACTCTTGCAGATTGATTTCTTGATTGCCTTTTTTACCAAGGCTAAGGAAAAAGGAATCCACTGCACCTTGGACACCTGTGCCCTTCCTTTCCGTAATACACCACGTTATCTCGAAAAGTTTAATAAACTCATGGCGGTGACAGACTTAGTTCTCTTGGATATCAAGGAAATCAATGAAGAACAGCACAAGATTGTCACAAGCCAAACCAATAAAAACATCTTGGCCTGTGCCCGGTACCTATCAGATATTGGGAAGCCTGTTTGGATTCGCCATGTGCTGGTTCCGGGATTGACAGACAGAGATGACGACTTGATCGAACTCGGTAAATTCGTCAAAACCCTCAAAAACGTTGACAAGTTTGAAATCCTACCTTATCATACGATGGGAGAATTCAAGTGGCGTGAACTAGGTATTCCTTATTCGCTCGAAGGAGTCAAACCTCCAACAGCAGATCGTGTCAAGAATGCCAAGAAATTGATGGATACAGAAAGTTACCAAGACTACATGAAACGTGTTCATGGATAAAAAGAAGCCTGATGGGAACATCGGGCTTTTGTGATGCAAAAAGACTTAGCCTTTCAGCTAAGCCTTTTGAGTCTTATCTAGATCGTTGTTTGCCAGAGTTGCGGTTTTTCTTTTTCTTTTTCTTATTGGTTGTGATAGCCTGAGGCTGCTTAGGAGTCACATCTTTTCTTGCACCTGCAGAAGGGCTGACTTTCGGAGGGTTCTTTTCGTATTCTTCACGTACTTTTTGACGAAGTTTTGGACGAACGACATAGTTGACGATAAATTGTTGGAGAATCATCATGAAACCACCGACAACCCAGTAAAGTGTCACACTGGCTGGTGAGAAGAGGGAGAAGATAACAATCATGAGTGGGCTCATGTAGATCATTTTCTTAAGTTGCTCTCTTTGCATCTCGTCTTCTACTCCATGAAGCGAGAGGAGAGATTGGATGTAGTAAAGAATACCTGCAAAGGCTACGAGGAGCATGCTTGGTGAGCCTAGTTCGATACCGAGAAAGCTAGATCCTGCGACCCCTTCAGTATGTTGGGCTGCAAAGTAGATAGCAGAGAAGAAAGGCATTTGGAGCAAGATAGGGAAACATCCGACGCCTCCTAGCATGCTGATACCATGTTCTTTTTGGGCGGCAAAGAGAGCTTGTTGAGCCTCAAGTTTTTCTTCTTGAGTTGTTGCTTCTTTTAGACGTGTTTGATGTGGTTCAAGCACGTGTTTGAGGGCGTTCATCTTTTCAGAGTGAAGCGTCGCCTTCCACGATTGGTAGATACCGAGCGGCAAGATAATCAAACGCACGATAATGGTGACGATGATAATCCCCATCCCAAAACCAAGTCCCATATCATTAGCAAAGTATTTGATGGCCTCTGCCATAGGCGCTCCGATGGTGTTCCAGATAAATCCAGTCGGTTCTCCAGTCGTTTTATCAACAGAAACACAGCCTGTCAAGATAAGTAGCATAGCCACTCCCATAGCAGAGAGGGCAAAACGTTTAATAGATTTCAATGTTTTCATTCCTTCTTTAAAAATTATACCTTTCTATTCTACTGTTTTTTTGTAAAATATACAATAGTTCTAGAGACCTAATTTGCGACTTTGAAGTCAGAATAGGATGAAAAGTTGCTCATTTGTACATCTAGATAGGTAACTTTTGAAAAAGGTGTCGGACCTTTTCGGATTTCTTGGATAAATTTTGCCATAGTGGCAGAGGAGTCTGCCTGAGCAAGAATTTCCACTGTGCCATCGTCGTTATTCCAGACACGACCAGTGATGCCACCGATTTCAAGAGCTAAAGTATAAACACCCCAGCGAAAACCAACACCCTGCACCCTGCCTTGGGCAATCATTCTAACCTTTTGCATACCAAACCCCTTTGATTGTGTTATAATATTTCTATGACTATTATAACCTCAAAAGCCAATTCTGTGGTAAAAAATGCCAAGAAATTACATCAAAAAAAATATCGAAAATCTGCTTATTTGATTGAAGGCTGGCACTTATTCGAAGAAGCTGTTCAAGCTGGAGTGACGATTGAGAAGATTTTTGCCCTAGAAAGTTACCGAGATCAGCTAGCGGCTTTTCCTCAAACTATCTGGGTTTCAGAGGAAATTTTGCTGGATTTGGCAGATACGCAAACTCCTCAAGGGATTGTTGCAGTGATTCAAAAAGAAGAAGTGGGACTGCCTGATCTCCATCAGGGTAAGTTTCTATTTTTAGAAGATGTCCAAGACCCTGGTAATGTGGGTACCATGATTCGGACGGCGGATGCGGCAGGTTTTACAGGGGTTATTGTTTCAGACAAGTCAGCAGATATCTACAGTCTTAAGACCCTACGTTCCATGCAAGGAAGTCATTTTCACTTGCCTATCTATCGTATGCCTCTTACCAGCTTTGTAGAAGAGGCAAAGAAGAGCAATTTGCCCATTCTAGCAACGACCTTATCGAGAGATTCAAAGGATTATCGTGAGCTTTCTTCACTAGAGAACTTTGTTTTAGTCATGGGAAATGAAGGGCAGGGGATTAGTTCTGTCATGGCTGAGAGTGCTGATCAGCTGGTTCATATAGGCATGAAAGGTCGAGCAGAAAGCCTCAACGTGGCAGTTGCAGCAGGCATTTTGATGTTTTATTTCAGCTAATTTATAAAATCTTTGTTATAATCAAGACATATTTATAGAAAAAGGAGAATCAGAATGAATCAAACGATTATTCAAGAACGTTCAGGTCTCAATCAATTTTACGCTAAGGTTTATGCCTTTGTGGGACTTGGAATAGGTCTATCGGCTCTCGTGTCAGCTTTGATGTTGACAGTCTTTCAGTCCCAATTGGTCTACTTTTTAATGCATGGCCGTCTCTGGCTGATGATTGCAACTTTTGCAGAACTTGGTCTGGTCTTTGTTGCAAGTAGCATGGCTGCAAAAAATAGCCCAGCAGCTCTCCCAGTATTTTTAGTTTATTCTGTTTTAAATGGTTTTACGCTTAGTTTTGTCGTAGCTTTCTATACGCCGGGAACAGTTTTGTCAGCCTTTGTATCCAGTGCCTTACTCTTCTTTGTCATGGCGGCAATCGGGATTTTCACCAAGAAAGATTTGAGTGGAATGGGCCGAGCTTTGATGGCGGCGCTTGTTGGTCTAATTATTGCCATGATTGTGAATATTTTCTTAGCTAGCGGCTTCTTTGACTACATGATTAGTATTGCCATGGTCTTGGTCTTCTCAGGTTTAATTGCTTGGGATAACCAAAAGATTCGCTATGTTTATGAGCAGTCAAGAGGGCAAGTAGCAACAGGCTGGGTCATCTCAATGGCGCTCAGCATCTACCTAGACTTTATCAACCTCTTCCTTAGCATTTTACGAATCTTTGGTCGAAACGATTAATGAATGACAGAGTCAGTGTTCAAAAGAGCACTGACTTTTTCTTATTTACTCTTTCCTTTTCTTGAAAATAGGTGTATAATGCTTTTAACTAATTTTTTAGGAGTAGTTATGAAGAAAAGCTTTATTCATCAGCAAGAAGAAATTTCTTTTGTTAAAAACACCTTTACCCAGTATTTAAAAGATAAGTTAGAAGTTGTTGAAGTTCAAGGTCCTATCTTGAGTAAGGTCGGCGATGGGATGCAGGACAACCTGTCCGGTGTCGAACATCCAGTATCTGTCAAGGTCTTGCAAATTCCAGATGAAACCTATGAAGTCGTTCACTCACTTGCCAAATGGAAACGCCACACCTTGGCTCGTTTTGGTTTCGGTGAAGGTGAGGGTCTGTTTGTTCACATGAAGGCTCTTCGTCCAGACGAAGATTCTCTGGATGCAACCCACTCTGTTTATGTAGACCAGTGGGACTGGGAAAAAGTGATTCCAAATGGACAACGTAATATCGCCTATCTCAAAGAAACCGTTGAAAAGATTTATAAGGCTATTCGTCTGACAGAGCTAGCAGTAGAAGCACGCTATGATATTGAATCTATCTTGCCAAAACAGATTACCTTTATCCATACGGAAGAGTTGGTGGAACGTTACCCAGATTTGACACCGAAAGAGCGTGAAAACGCAATCTGTAAAGAGTTTGGTGCAGTCTTCTTGATTGGTATTGGTGGCGAGTTGCCTGACGGGAAACCTCATGACGGCCGCGCACCTGACTACGATGACTGGACAACAGAGTCTGAGAATGGCTACAAGGGACTGAATGGGGATATTCTGGTTTGGAATGAACCTCTTGGCTGTGCCTTTGAACTTTCCTCAATGGGGATTCGGGTAGATGAAGACACGCTTCGTCGCCAAGTTGCCCTTACAGGAGACGAAGATCGTCTTGAGTTGGAATGGCATAAGGCTCTGCTTAATGGCCTTTTCCCATTGACAATCGGTGGGGGTATCGGACAGTCTCGGATGGCCATGTTCCTTCTTCGTAAGAAACACATTGGAGAAGTTCAGACTAGTGTCTGGCCTCAAGAAGTCCGCGATACTTATGAAAATATCTTATAGAGAATCGAACCGTAAGGTTCGGTTTTCTTTCTCTTTTTGCCTATAATTTGGTATAATAAACGGTATGAAAATCGTATCAGGAATCTATGGAGGGCGTCCTCTCAAGACGCTAGAAGGAAAGACGACTAGGCCGACATCAGATAAGGTGCGTGGAGCTATCTTTAATATGATTGGCCCCTATTTTGATGGTGGACGTGTCTTGGATCTTTATGCTGGCAGTGGCGGTCTGTCTATTGAAGCTGTGTCAAGAGGGATGTCCCATGCTGTCTTAGTGGAACGGGATCGAAAGGCACAAGCTATCGTCGCTGAAAATATCCAAATGACCAAGGAAGTTTCCAAATTTCAGCTCTTAAAGATGGAGGCTGAACGGGCCTTGGATCAAGTAACAGGTCCCTTTGATCTGGTCTTTTTAGACCCTCCTTATGCCAAGGAACAAATCGTAGCAGATATTGAAAAAATGGCTGAGAGAGAGCTTTTTTCTGAAGATGTTATGGTCGTGTGTGAGACGGATAAAGCCGTTGAACTTCCAGAAGAAATTGCTTGCCTGGGCATCTGGAAGGAAAAAATTTATGGAATTAGTAAGGTGACAGTCTATGTCAGATAAGATTGGCTTATTCACAGGTTCATTTGATCCGATGACAAATGGGCATCTGGATATGATTGAACGGGCTAGCAAACTCTTTGATAAGCTCTATGTGGGTATTTTTTTTAATCCCCACAAACAAGGTTTTCTTCCTCTTGAAAATCGTAAACGAGCAGTCGAAAAAGCTGTGGCACATTTAGAAAATGTAGAGGTACTGGCTTCTCATGATCAACTAGTCGTCGATGTAGCAAGAAGACTGGGAGCTAAAACCCTTGTCCGTGGCTTGCGAAATGCCACAGACTTGCAATATGAATCTAGTTTTGATTACTACAATCATCAACTGGCTCCAGAAATCGAAACCATTTACCTATATAGCCGCCCAGAGCATCTTTATATTAGCTCTTCAGCCGTGAGAGAACTTCTGAAGTTTGGTCAGGAGATTCAGCAATATGTCCCAAACAGTGTTGTGGAGGAATTAGAACATGAAGAAAAAAACTAGATGGCCCTTATATGTCATCCTAGCACTAGTATTGACTTTTTTAGCCTTTGTAGTACCTTTACCTTACTACATAGAAGTTCCAGGTGGAGCGGAAGATATTCGTCAAGTTTTGAAAGTCAATGAAACAGAAGATACAGAAGCAGGAGCTTACCAGTTTGTAACAGTCGGTATTCGACATGCAACTTTGTCGCATCTTGTTTATGCTTGGCTGACTCCATTTACGGATATTAGAAGCGCTCAGGAGACAACGGGTGGCTCTACAGATGCAGAGTTTATGCGGATCAATCAGTTCTACATGCAAACTTCTCAAAACATGGCCAAGTATCAAGGCTTGAAGACGGCTGGCAAGGATATAGAACTCAAGTACCTGGGAGTCTATGTCTTGACCGTGACAGAAAATTCAACTTTTAAGGGCATTCTGAACATTGCGGATACAGTGACGGCTGTTAATGACAAAACATTTGACAGTTCAAAAGACTTGATTGATTATGTCAACTCTCAAAAACTAGGAGATCCAGTCAAGGTAACCTACGAAGAAGACGGAAGAGTCAAGACTGCTGAAGGTAAAATTATCACTCTTGAAAACGGGAAAAACGGGATTGGGATTGGCTTGATTGACCGTACGGAAGTGACCAGTGATATTCCAATTCGCTTTTCAACGGCCGGTATCGGGGGTCCAAGTGCGGGTCTCATGTTTAGCCTAGCTATCTACACCCAGATAGCAGATCCAGGACTTCGTAATGGTCGCATCGTTGCGGGAACGGGAACTATTGATCGCGATGGGAATGTTGGCGACATCGGTGGAATTGACAAAAAAGTGGTTGCAGCCTCTCGTCAGGGAGCCAACATCTTTTTTGCTCCTGACAATCCAGTCACCGAGGAAGCAAAAAAAGCAGATCCCAATGCGAAAAGCAACTATGAAACAGCCTTAGAAGCTGCTAAAACCATCAAGACAGAGATGAAAATCGTTCCCGTAAAAAACTTACAAGATGCGATTGATTATCTTAAAAACAACCCCTAATCCGTAGAAAAATCGAAAACTAGCGCGCAAGCGGATAAGATGGTATAATAGTCAAATGGTTCAATTATTATTCACTCTAAGTAGTCATATACTCTTTATTTATTTGAGTTTTTACCTTTTGAAGGATCTTGTGAGATGGGAAAAGGTTTTAAAAGTGACCGCTACTAACACAAAAAAAGTTCGTTTGTTGGTCGGCTTCTTTAGTATTGTAATGGGCTACATCTTGAGTTCATTCTTTATCAGTTTGTACCAACTGTGGCAAGAAGCACTTAGAGGACTGTTATAAATCAAAAGTAAAGGAAAAACTATGGAAAAAATTGTGGTTCAAGGCGGAGATAATCGTCTGGTCGGGAGTGTGACGATTGAGGGAGCAAAGAATGCCGTCTTACCCTTGTTGGCAGCGACTATTCTAGCAAGCAAGGGTAAGACAGTCTTGCAGAATGTTCCAATCTTGTCAGATGTTTTCACCATGAATCAAGTGGTTCGAGGTCTGAATGCCAAGGTGGACTTTGATGAGGAAGCTCATGTTGTCGAGGTTGATGCGACTGGTGATATCACGGAGGAAGCTCCGTATAAGTATGTCAGCAAGATGCGGGCATCCATCGTTGTTTTGGGACCAATCCTTGCTCGTGTAGGCCATGCCAAAGTTTCTATGCCAGGGGGATGTACCATCGGGAGTCGTCCGATCGATCTCCACCTCAAGGGTTTGGAAGCTATGGGGGCTAAGATCAGCCAGACAGCTGGTTACATTGAAGCCAAGGCGGAACGCCTGCATGGCGCTCATATCTACATGGACTTTCCTAGTGTCGGCGCAACACAAAACCTGATGATGGCAGCAACTCTAGCTGATGGTGTGACAGTGATAGAAAATGCTGCGCGTGAACCCGAAATTGTTGACCTTGCTATTCTTCTTAATGAAATGGGGGCTAAGGTCAAGGGAGCTGGCACTGAAACAATCACAGTGACTGGTGTCGAGGAACTCCATGGCACAACTCATAATGTGGTACAGGACCGTATCGAAGCTGGAACCTTTATGGTGGCTACAGCTATGACAGGTGGAGATGTCCTCATTCGAGATGCAGTCTGGGAGCATAATCGCCCCTTGATTGCCAAACTTCTTGAAATGGGAGTTGAGGTGACGGAGGAGTCGGAAGGTATTCGTGTCCGTTCTCAACTGGAAAATCTTAAAGCTGTTCATGTAAAAACCTTGCCACACCCAGGATTTCCAACAGATATGCAGGCTCAATTTACAGCCTTGATGACTGTCGCAAAAGGGGAATCCACCATGGTGGAAACGGTGTTTGAGAATCGTTTCCAACATCTGGAGGAAATGCGTCGGATGGGCTTGCGTTCGGAGATTATCCGTGATACAGCTCGCATTGTTGGGGGACAAGCCTTACAGGGGGCAGAAGTTCTATCAACGGACCTTCGTGCTAGTGCTGCTTTGATTTTGACAGGTTTGGTGGCGCAAGGAGAGACAGTTGTCGGTAAATTAGTCCACCTTGATAGAGGTTACTACCGTTTCCATGAGAAGTTAGCTCAGCTAGGAGCAAAGATTCAGCGGATTGAGGTTAAGGATGAAGAATAAAAACATACGTTATGTACTCCGTCGCTTACTGTTAATTTTTATCGTACTCTTGCTGGGATTCCTTGCTTTAGGAATCGGCTTGATGGTTGGCTATGGTATCCTAGGAAAGGGACAGGATCCGTGGGCTATCTTGTCTCCGGCGAAGTGGCAAGAATTGATTAGCAAATTTACAGGAAATTAGACTGGGAGACCAGTCTTTTTCTAAAGAAATAAGGAGAAAAATGAACAAAAAAACAAGACAGACCCTGGTAGGGTTACTCATATTCTTACTCTTGGCTGCTGGAAGCTATTATATCAAGCAGATGCAGTCGACATCAAACACGCCTAAAACCAAAGTTAGTCAGAAAAAACAAGCTTCAGAAGCTCCTAGTCAGGAGTTGGCAGAAAGTGTCTTAACCGAGTCGGTCAAAAACCAAATTAAGGGTGGTCTAGAGTGGAATGGAGCAGGGGCCTTTGTCGTTAATGGTAATAAAACCAATCTAGATGCCAAGGTTTCTAGCAAACCCTATGCGGATAATAAAACAAAACCAGTCGGGAACGAGACAGTCCCAACTGTTGCCAATGCCCTCTTATCCAAAGCCACTCGACAGTATAAGAATCGGGAAGAGACTGGAAATGGATCCACCTCTTGGACGCCATCAGGATGGCATCAGGTTAAGAATCTAAAGGGAGCCTATACACATGCAGTTGATAGAGGACATCTGCTGGGCTATGCCTTGATAGGTGGTTTGGATGGTTTTGATGCCTCTACCAGCAATCCCAAGAACATTGCAGTCCAGACAGCTTGGGCAAACCAAGCACAGGCTGAGGATTCGACAGGGCAGAACTACTATGAGAGTTTGGTCAGAAAAGCCTTGGACCAGAATAAGAGAGTCCGTTATCGGGTAACTCTCCACTATGCGACAAATGAGGATCTAGTTCCATCCGCTTCACAAATCGAAGCCAAGTCTTCGGATGGAGAATTGGAATTCAACGTCCTGATCCCAAATGTTCAAAAGGGCATCCAGCTTGATTACCGAACAGGTCAAGTCACAGTGACAAACTAGAAACAATCTACAAAAGAACAAAAATCGCTCCTTTGTTTATCATACGATAAGGGAGCGATCGTGCAAATTAGAAAATAATGTGATTCCCACGCAGATTTATGATATAATGGAACGCAAGATACTATTTTAGGAGAAAGACCATGGAAGACCCGAGCAGTCAGGATTTGTTACTGCAATTTGTACTTTTAGTTGTATTGACCTTTTTAAATGCCTTTTTCTCAGCTACAGAAATGGCTATGGTGTCACTAAATCGTGCCCGAGTAGAGCAAAAAGCAGAAGAAGGAGATAAACGTTATATCCGTTTGCTAAAGGTACTTGAAAATCCTAATCACTTTTTATCAACGATTCAAGTTGGTATCACGTTAATTACCATCTTGTCAGGGGCCAAATTGGCGGATACCCTTGGGCAAGTGATCGCATCTTGGATGGGAAGCGGAGAGACGGCTTACGCCATTGCAAGTTTCCTCTCTTTGGCATTCTTGACCTATATCTCCATTGTTTTTGGTGAGCTCTATCCTAAGCGGATTGCCCTCAATCTGAAAGATGCTTTGGCGATTCGAACAGCACCAATTATTATTGGTCTTGGAAAGATTGTAAGTCCCTTTGTCTGGCTACTATCTGCTTCAACTAATTTGTTGAGTCGTGTGACGCCAATGACCTTTGATGATGCTGACGAAAAGATGACACGTGATGAAATAGAGTACATGCTCACCAATAGTGAAGAAACACTGGATGCAGATGAGATTGAAATGCTACAGGGGATCTTCTCTTTAGATGAGCTGATGGCTCGTGAGCTGATGGTGCCCCGAACCGACGCCTTCATGGTGGATATTCAGGATGACAGCAAGGCGATTATCGAAAGTATTTTGAAGCAAAATTTCTCACGTATCCCTGTTTATGATGGGGATAAGGACAATGTGATCGGTTTGATTCATACCAAGCGCTTGCTAAACGCTGCCTATGCGGATGGTTTTGAAAATATTGTCTGGAAGCGAATCCTCCAAACGCCACTATTTGTGCCTGAGACCATCTTTGTGGATGACCTCCTTAAAGAGCTTCGAAATACCCAAAATCAAATGGCTATCTTACTAGACGAATACGGCGGTATGGCTGGTTTGGTAACTCTGGAGGATCTCCTAGAAGAGATTGTCGGCGAAATTGATGATGAAACGGACAGAGCAGAAATCGAAGTCCATCAAATCGGTGAGGACACCTATATTGCACAGGGAACCATGAATCTTAACGACTTCAACGACTACTTTGGTGTCGAACTAGAAAGCGATGATGTGGATACCATCGCTGGCTATTATTTGACGGGTGTTGGTACGATTCCAACAACTGAAAAAATCAGTTATGAACTGGTTAGTCAAAACAAACAGATCGTCCTGACCAATGATAAGGTGAAAAATGGACGTGTTACTAAGGTAAAAGTTCAAATCACAGAACTAGAACCTGAAGAAGAAACCGAGTAAAACAGTGATTTTCGTCACTGTTTTTTATTCGCCCCAAAAGATTTTCGAAGTTGTCCTTATTTGTCCGAAGAAAAAAACAAAAAAGCCCGATTTACGGGCTTTTCATTCGGTTAATTCCTGTTAATTCAGGTACTGAAAGGCGGTAGACGGATTTGAACCGACGATCAAGCTTTTGCAGAGCCGTGCCTTACCACTTGGCTATACCGCCTCAACGTTTAATATTATACCTTGAAAATGATTCTACGTCAATAGTTTCTTATTCTAAAATCCAATTTAGAAGCTTGCCCTTTCTGATTGGATGGAAAAATGGGGAGAGAAAATCTAAAAATCAGGCTTTATAGAGCCTTAACTTCCCTTTTGATTCTATAGATAGCAAACAAAGAATAAAGAAATTTGATAAATGAAAGTTTTTTGTGGTTACACGCCTAAATATTCTGAAAATTCGTTTACTTTTTGAGAAATCTATGGTATAATTGGCAATAAGCCTAAATTTTTTAAGAGGAGTTACATACATGAAAAAAAGTAGAGTATTTGTTACAGCAGGGATTGCTTTGCTGGCAACTGGCGTTCTCGCTGCTTGTGGTTCTTCAAAATCATCTGATTCAACAGCTCCAAAATCCTATGGTTATGTTTATTCAGCTGACCCAGAAACATTGGATTACCTCATTTCAGGGAAACAAAGTACCAAAATTGCCACTTCAAATGGTATCGATGGTCTCTTTACAAATGATAAATATGGGAATTTGACTCCTGCAGTTGCAGAAGACTGGTCAGTCTCAAAAGATGGGTTGACTTATACCTACAAGATTCGTAAAGGTGTCAAATGGATGACATCAGATGGCGAAGAGTATGCTGAAGTGACAGCTAAAGACTTCGTAAATGGCTTGAAACACGCAGCTGATAACAAGTCTGAAGCACTTTATCTAGCAGAAGATTCAGTTAAAGGTCTAGCTGACTATAAAGCTGGAAACAATAAAGACTTTTCTTCAGTAGGTGTGAAAGCAGTTGACGATTATACACTTGAGTATACTTTGAACAAACCCGAACCATACTGGAACTCTAAGATGGCTTATTCAATCTTCTGGCCATTGAACGAAGAATTTGAAAAATCAAAAGGATCTGACTTTGCTAAAGCGACTGACCCTACATCATTGCTTTACAATGGACCATTTTTGCTGAAAGGTTTGACTGCTAAGTCTTCTATCGAGTTCGCTAAGAATGAGCAATACTGGGACAAAGACAATGTTCATCTCGATAAAGTAACCCTTGCTTTCTATGATGGTTCAGACCAAGAGTCCATTGAGCGTAACTTTACAAGTGGAGCCTATAGCTATGCCCGTCTCTTCCCAACAAGTTCAAACTACTCTAAAGTAGAAGAAACCTACAAGGAAAATATCTTCTACACTCCATCAGGACCTGGTATTGGTGGTTTGGGTGTGAATATTGACCGCCAAGGTTATAAATACACTTCTAAGACAACTGATGAAGAGAAGACTTCTACTAAGAAAGCCCTTCTTAACAAGGACTTCCGTCAAGCCTTGAACTTTGCCTTTGACCGTACGTCTTACTCAGCTCAAGTAAATGGTAAAGAAGGTGCTCCTCGTGCCGTTCGTAACCTCTTTGTAAAACCTGACTTTGTCTCTGCTGGCGAAAAAACTTTCGGTGACTTGGTGACTGATAAGATGGCAGCTTATGGCGATGAATGGAAGAATGTAAGCTTTGCGGATGGTCAAGATGGACTCTTCAACGCCGATAAAGCCAAAGCTGAATTTGCCAAAGCCAAAACAGCATTGGAAGCAGAAGGTGTAAAATTCCCTATCCATTTGGATGTTCCAGTAGACCAAACAGCTAAAAACTATATCGCACGTATTCAATCCTTCAAACAATCCGTTGAAACAGTGCTTGGTGAAGGCAACGTA
Source organism: bacterium (assembly GCA_905221265.1). GTDB lineage: Bacteria > Bacillota > Bacilli > Lactobacillales > Streptococcaceae > Streptococcus. Next base: position 185,085 of record CAJNCQ010000003.1, read on the forward strand.
GTTATTGATATTCAACAAGTTTCTAAAGATGAGTTTAATAATATTACCTACTATGCGGCGAATGCAGCAGCAGAAGACTGGGATCTCTCAGGTGCCGTTGGATGGAACCCTGACTATGAAGATCCATCAACTTACCTTGATATCTTGAAAACAACGAATGCTGAACAAACAAAAACATACATGGGTTACGAAGGTGCAGATAATGCTGCAGCAGCTCAAGTTGGTTTGAAAGAATACGATAAGCTAGTTGATGAAGCTGCTAAAGAAACAAGCGACTTGAATGTTCGTTATGAAAAATACGCGGCTGCTCAAGCTTGGTTGACAGATAGCTCACTCATCTTGCCAGCTATGTCATCAACTGGTGCTGCACCATTCATTTCTCGTGTTGTGCCATTCTCTGCATCATATAGCCAATCTGGAGATAAAGGCTCAGATGTATACTTCAAGTATATTCAGTTACAAGATAAGGTTGTAACAAAAGCTGACTATGAACAAGCTCGTGAAAAATGGCTCAAAGAGAAAAAAGAATCAAACGAAAAAGTTCAAAAAGAATTGGCTAATCACGTTAAATAAATAACTCTCAAGAGAACTTTCTCTCCATGAGGAGAAGGTTCTTTTGGGATTTTAAAAGGAAACGATATGAAGAAATATATTTTTATGCGTGTATTGCGTTCATTGGTGTCTATCTTCTTGGTGACAACCTTGACCTACACGATTATCTATACGATGGTTCCTCGAAAACTGATTTTCAAGCAGGATACCAACTATAACAAAATTGCAACGACGCCAGATAAACGGGATAACTATGAAAATACCGTTTATGAGCGGATGGGCTATATCGAGTACTACGATACCAAGGAGTTGCAAGAAAAGGCGAGTACAATGGACTCATCTGTAACAGTTGATGCCAATGATACTAATAAGGCAATCTACGAAAAATACATCAACCAACTAGGGAATGGTTGGACACTCGGTGTATTCTCAGAAAGTGGTCAATTCTATGCTACGCGTGAAATTCCAATTTTTGAACGTGTTTTCAAATTCTACTCGAACTTGCTCGACATTGATCATACAAACAAGATTCAAGACCCTGAAAATCCAAACTTGGAACGTTATCTTCGTTTTGAAAATGACCCTGCTATTGGTTGGTCATTAGTTGGTTCAGGTACAAAACATAAATATCTTTTGTATTTCAATAATCAATTTCCATTTGTACACCAAAACTTTGTGAACATTAACTTGGGAGACTCTTACCCAACTTATGCAAACACACCAGTGCTTCAAGTTATCACGCAGGGGCAAGGACAAACCAAGACATCAGAAGTTCAATTCCCTACGGGTAAAAAGACTTCCTCTGTAGATATTTACTCTCGTACCTACAAATCACCAAGTCAAGCAGATGCGCGTGAGGTAGCTAACTATGGTAAAGACGATCCATATACAGCTACAGAAAGCAATTATCAATATCCATCAATGATTGCAAGCTCGGCTGTTGCTGGTTTGATTGGTTTGATTATTTCTTATGCTATCGCAATTCCTCTTGGATCTGCTATGGCTCGCCACAAGAATACTTGGATTGATAGTTTCTCTACAGGTGCTCTAACCTTCTTGCTTGCCCTTCCAACGATCGCTTTGGTTTACATCGTGCGCTTGATTGGATCATCTATTGGTCTGCCAGACTCATTCCCTATCTTGGGTGCTGGGGATTGGCGTTCCTATGTCTTGCCAGCAGTCATTCTAGGTTTGCTGGGAGCACCAAGTACAGCAATCTGGATTCGTCGTTATATGATTGACTTGCAATCTCAAGATTTCGTTCGTTTTGCTCGTGCAAAAGGACTGTCTGAAAAAGAAATTTCAAATAAACACATCTTTAAAAATGCCATGGTTCCTTTGGTTTCAGGTATTCCTGGTGCCGTAATCGGAGTTATCGGTGGTGCAACATTGACAGAAACGGTCTTTGCTTTCCCAGGTATGGGTAAAATGTTGATTGACTCTGTTAAGGCATCAAACAACTCAATGGTAGTTGGTCTCGTCTTCATCTTCACATGTATTTCCATCTTCTCACTCTTTGTAGGAGATATCTGGATGACCATGCTTGATCCACGTATTAAATTGACAGAGAAAGGAGGCAAATAATGTCAACAATCGGAAAAGAAAAATTTCAGTTCGTAAAACGTGACGATTTTGCCTCTGAAACAATTGATGCTCCTGCCTATTCATACTGGGGTTCTGTATTTAGACAGTTTCTAAAGAAAAAATCAACAGTCTTTATGCTAGGAATTTTGGTTGCCATTATCTTGATGAGCTTTATTTACCCAATGTTCTCAGATTTTGACTTCAACGATGTAAGTAAGGTCAATGACTTCTCTGCTCGTTTTATTAAGCCCAATGCTGAGCATTGGTTTGGTACAGATAGCAATGGTAAATCCTTGTTTGACGGGGTTTGGTTTGGGGCGCGTAACTCTATCCTCATCTCTGTCATTGCCACTTTTATCAACCTTGTGATTGGGGTTATTGTTGGTGGAATTTGGGGAATTTCAAAATCCGTTGACCGCGTCATGATGGAAGTTTATAACATTATTTCAAACATTCCATCTCTCTTGATTGTCATTGTCTTGACTTACTCAATTGGTGCTGGTTTCTGGAATTTGATTTTTGCCATGAGTGTGACAACTTGGATTGGGATTGCTTATATGATTCGTATCCAAATCATGCGTTACCGTGACTTGGAATACAACCTTGCTTCTCAAACACTTGGAACGCCAACCTTTAAAATCATCGTTAAAAACATCATGCCACAATTGGTATCTGTTATTGTTTCTACAATGACCTTGATGTTGCCAAGTTTCATCTCTTATGAAGCCTTCCTTTCCTTCTTTGGATTGGGATTGCCTGTAACAGTGCCAAGTTTGGGACGTTTGATCTCAGATTACTCACAAAATGTTACGACCAACGCTTACTTGTTCTGGATTCCGTTGACAACCTTGATCTTGGTATCCCTATCTCTTTTCGTTGTTGGTCAAAACCTAGCGGACGCTAGTGATCCACGTACACATAGATAGGAGTAGACATGACAAAAGAAAATAATGTAATTTTGGCTGCTCGTGATATTGTCGTGGAATTTGACGTTCGTGACAAAGTTCTGACGGCTATCCGAGGAGTTTCTCTGGACCTGATTGAAGGAGAAGTTCTTGCCTTGGTAGGTGAGTCTGGTTCTGGTAAATCTGTATTAACAAAAACCTTTACAGGGATGTTGGAAGACAATGGACGTATTGCCCAAGGAAGCATCGACTATCGTGGACAAGACTTGACTGCTCTTACTTCTAACAAGGAATGGGAGAAGATTCGTGGTGCTAAAATTGCGACCATCTTCCAAGATCCAATGACAAGTTTGGACCCAATCAATACAATCGGTAGCCAAATCACGGAAGTTATCGTTAAACACCAAGGGAAAACAGCTAAGGAAGCCAAAGAGATGGCAATCGACTATATGAACAAGGTCGGAATCCCAGATGCTGAAAAACGTTTTGACGAGTATCCTTTCCAATATTCTGGAGGGATGCGCCAACGTATCGTTATTGCAATTGCCCTTGCCTGTCGTCCAGATATCTTGATCTGTGACGAGCCAACAACGGCCCTTGACGTTACCATTCAAGCGCAAATCATTGATTTGCTTAAAACCTTGCAAAATGAGTACCACTTTACCATTATCTTTATCACCCATGACCTTGGTGTGGTAGCAAGTATTGCCGATAAGGTAGCGGTTATGTATGCTGGTGAAATTGTAGAATACGGTACTGTTGAGGAAGTCTTCTACGATCCACGTCATCCATATACTTGGAGTCTCTTGTCTAGCTTGCCTCAGCTTGCTGATGATAAAGGAGAATTGTACTCTATCCCGGGAACACCACCGTCTCTTTATACTGAGTTGAAAGGTGATGCTTTTGCCCTTCGTTCAGATTATGCGATGCAAATTGATTTTGAAGAGAAGGCACCTAAGTTTTCAGTCACTGATACCCACTGGGCTAAGACTTGGTTGCTTCATGAGAATGCTCCTAAAGTTGAAAAACCTGGAGTCATTGCAGATTTGCATGACAAGATTCGTGATAAAATGGGCTTTGCTCATCTAGAAGACTAGGAGGAAGGAAATGTCTGAAAAATTAGTAGAAATTAAAGATTTAGAAATTTCCTTCGGTGAAGGAAGTAAGAAGTTTGTCGCGGTTAAAAACGCCAACTTCTTTATCAACAAGGGAGAAACTTTCTCTCTTGTAGGTGAGTCTGGTAGTGGGAAAACAACCATTGGTCGTGCCATTATTGGTTTAAATAATACCAGTAAAGGAGAGATTATCTTTGATGGCCAGAAAATTAATGGCAAAAAATCTCACAAGGAATCCTCAGACTTGATTCGTCGTATCCAGATGATTTTTCAGGACCCTGCAGCAAGCTTGAATGAGCGTGCGACGGTTGACTATATCATCTCTGAAGGTCTTTACAACTACCACTTGTTTAAAGACGAAGAAGATCGAAAAGAAAAAGTTCAAAAGATGATCCATGAAGTTGGACTTTTGAAAGAACACTTGACCCGTTATCCACACGAGTTTTCTGGTGGTCAACGTCAGCGTATCGGGATTGCCCGTGCCCTTGTGATGGAACCTGATTTTGTCATTGCAGATGAGCCAATTTCAGCCTTGGACGTATCAGTGCGTGCGCAAGTTTTGAACTTGCTCAAGAAGTTCCAAAAAGAGTTGGGCTTGACTTATCTCTTTATCGCGCATGACTTGTCAGTTGTTCGCTTTATCTCGGACCGTATCGCAGTTATTTATAAGGGAGTTATCGTCGAAGTGGCGGAGACAGAGGAGTTGTTTAACAATCCTGTCCACCCCTACACTCAAGCGCTTCTATCTGCTGTACCGATTCCAGATCCAATCTTGGAACGCAAGAAGGTCTTGAAAGTTTACGATCCTGACCAACATGACTATGAGACAGACAAGCCATCTATGGTAGAAATTCGTCCAGGTCACTATGTTTGGGCTAACCAAGCGGAAGTTGCTCGATACAAAGAAGCTCTTAAAAAATAAACCGATTAGGAGAGGACCGAAAGGTCTTCTCGTTTTTAATAGAAAAATCCCCTTCTACTAGCTTGTAAAAGGGGATTTGTATTATAATTAGCGTTTAGACCAAGTGCGTTTCATAAAGAGTAGTAAAATTGGGTAAATCTCTAAGCGGCCTGCAATCATTGCAAAGGAGAGCAGGATTTTAGAGATGGGACTAAAGATGGCAAAACTAGAGGTTGTACCTAGAATAGGTCCGATATTGTTAAAACAGCTGAAGACAGCACTGGTCACGACTAGAAAATCATTACTATCAAGACTGACGATAAAGATGAGAGAGAGTATAATCATCACGTAGATGGCAAAATATTTAAGAATCTTGTGCTGGGTATCCTTGTCAATCACAGTTTTGTTGACATGTAGAGTCAAGACACGGTGAGGGGATAAGATGGACAAAATCTGATTTTTAGCAATTTTTGAGAGGATGAGTCCTCTGATCACTTTGAGACCACCTGCAGTTGAGCCAGCTGATCCACCGATTCCCATGAGGAAGAGGAGGATAAACTGGGAGAAGAGAGGCCAGTTGGTAATATCTCCGTAACCAAAACCTGTTGTCGTGATGATATTGGAAACCTGGAAGAAGGCCATTTCAACACTCTTAGAGACACCTTGGTAGAGGTGGAGGGTGTTGAGGGTAATCAAGCCTGTAGACACTAGGACAATAATCACATAAGCCCGCAGTTCTTCATCTCCAAAGAAGGCCTTGACCCGGCGGAGCATGAGGTAGTAGTAGAGATTGAAGTTAACCCCAAAAACCAGAACACCGATACTAACTAGATAGGTGATGAGTGAGCTACCGTAGTGGGCAATTCCGTCGTTATAGACGGTAAAGCCCCCAGTTCCTGCTGTTCCCATAGCGATGACAAAACTATCATAGAGAGGCATGCCTGCTAGATAGTAGATGACCACAAAAAGGGAGAAGAGAGCTAGATAAAGCAGATAGAGGATCTGGGCAGTGTTTTTTAGTTTGGATACGACCTTGCCAAAGACAGGTCCAGGAACCTCAGCCTTCATCACCTCCAAGTGGCTATTCTTAGCATTGTCCATAATGGCAAGCGCAAAGACGAGTACCCCCATCCCTCCGATCAAGTGGGTGAAACTTCGCCAGAAGAGGAGGGAACGAGTGAGAACGGAAACATCGTTCAGGATAGTTGCCCCTGTAGTAGTAAAACCAGAACTGATTTCAAAGAAGGCATCGATGACGCTTGGGATTTGTCCTGAAAAGACAAAGGGGAGGCCACCAAAGAAAGACCATAGAATCCAACAGAGGGCAACAATTAAGACCCCTTCCTTGGCATAGATCCGTTGATTTTTCGGTTTCCGTAAAACGCCAAGACCACCAAGAAGGACTAAAATTCCAATCGTAGAAAAGAGAGCGATAAATACTTGACTGGATTCTTGGTAATAGGTTGCTACACCAACAGGTACTAGAAGGAGAACAGCCTCAATCAAGAGAAGTTTTGAGAGGAGGTAACGAATCATACTTTTATTCATTTTTTACCTCTCAATCAAATCATAAATCTTGGTGATGTTTGGCAGCAGGGTGGTTACCAGTAACTTGTCTCCCACCTCAAGTATATCCTCTCCAGTAGGGAAGATTGTTTTTCCTTTTCGGATAATGGCTGCGATGAGAACCCCTTTTTTTAATTTTAACTGCGAAAGTGGCTTGGCAGTCATTTTATTGGCCTCCTTGATATGGAATTGCAGGGTTTCAATTTGGCCATTTGCTAGATGGTGCATGGCTTGAAGGTCTGAGTATTGGGCGTTTACCCGACCACGGATAAAGTGCATAATGGTATCCACTGCGATGATTTTCGGCGTGATGATACTTGAAAAATCAGGCGCATGGATAATCTCTAGGAGGCTGGTTCGGTTGACTTTAGTGATATTTTTTTGGACGCCAACACGGTCAAGAAACATAGAGGTGATGATGTTTTCCTCGTCAACACCAGTTAAGGTTGCGACCGCATCGTAGCTAGGAGCACTTTCTTCTAGTAAGATGTCTTTTGCAGTTCCATCTCCCTGAACAACATAGAGATTAGGGAATTTTTCACTAAAGAAACGAGCTCTTTCAGGATTAATTTCGATAACCTTGATATCAATGCGACTGTCTTTTAAAATGCCAAGTAGATAATAAGCAATTTTTCCAGCTCCAACGATAAGCAGGCTTTTCACTGCACGAGATTTGAAATAGTTGTGGAAAAGCATCATATCTACACGATTTCCCGTAACAAAAATCCGATCCTTGTCCTGGATGGTAACATCACCACTTGGAATCATGAGTTGATGGTCTCTTTCCATAGCACAGACAATGATGTTGCCAAATTTTTTACGGAAGTCTGAGATTGGCATTTGACAAAGGCCGCTAGAATCTTTGATAACAAACTCCATCAGGCTGACACGACCTCCAGCAAAACGCTCAACTGAGAGGGCATTAGGGAAATCGATGATATTTGAGATGGCACGGGCTGCTAAGAGTTCTGGGTTAACGATAAGTGAAAATCCAAGAATATTTTTCTCTTTAAAATAGGCATTAGAGTATTCAGGATTTCGCACTCGAACAATGGTTTCTTTGGCGCCCATTTTTTTAGCAAGTACCGCTGAAATCATATTCACTTCATCGTATTCGGTTAGGGCGATAAAGATATCGCACTCTTGAACACCGGCTTGCTCCAAGATGGCAAAGTCAGCACCATTTCCAAGGAGGCCCATGATATCAAAGCGACTGACAATATGGTTAAGTACAGCTTCATTTTGCTCGATGAGAACAACGTCATGGTTTTCCGCTACTAGTGAACGACAGAGGGCAAAACCGACTTTCCCTCCACCAACAAGGACAATTTTCATATAAAAAACCTACTTTTTCATGATGTAACTATCATACCCTTTTTTAGCAAAAAATGCACTTGCCAAGCCGATTTTTAGGGGAAGAAAGGACTTTTTCAAGTTTTTGAAGATAAATTTGCTTAACTTCTATAACAACGTCTCTGATTTGAAGTGATTTTACTATCCCTTTTCAGAAATGGAATGACCAAACATGAAAATATCATCAAAAAAGTAAAAAAATCAAGTCGTTTCTATTGACAATGATTCTGAAAGTGTTATACTAAGGAAGTAGTTTCGCTGATTTACTTCAAACCTGTTGTGAGGTAAGTTAACGATGCCTTAACCACGCTGTTTGCTGAGCTTGACTCCGGGCAGTGTGGCTATTTTTTTGCAATGGTAAAAGGAAGCCCGTCATGACAAATCACATTGTATTATTTGAACCTCAGATTCCACAAAATACAGGTAACATTGCGCGTACTTGCGCTGCGACCAATTCTCCCCTCCACATCATTAAACCGATGGGCTTTCCTATTGATGACCGCAAGATGAAGCGGGCTGGGTTGGATTATTGGGATAAGCTAGAGATTTATTTTTACGACAGTTTAGAAGATTTCATGTCTCAGATGAAAGGGCAAGTCTACCTAATTTCGAAATTTGCAGAAAAGGTCTATTCTGAAGCAGATTTGGCAAGTAGTGGGGATCAGTATTTTCTCTTCGGACGTGAAGATAAGGGCTTGCCAGAGGACTTTATGCGTGAACATCCAGAGAAAGCTCTCCGTATCCCTATGAATGATGAGCATGTTCGCAGCCTCAATGTTTCCAATACGGTCTGTATGATTGTCTACGAAGCGCTTCGTCAGCAGAATTTCGCAGGTTTGGAACTCGTTCACACCTATGAAGCAGATAAATTGAAATAATCAAAATGCTTGCACTTGCAAGCGTTTTTTGTTAAGATTAAAGGGTCTTCAGGGCTGGGTGTGATTCCCGACCGGCGGTGACTTTAACTAGCTATTTTGGCTTACTCTTCGTTGTCTTGTCTCGATATACTCAAGTATTATCTTCGACTGCGACGCCTAGATTAATCTAAAATATCTTAGTTAAAGAAGTCCGCGAGCGCAAGCTGATGTGGTGCGATTCCACAACCGACAGTATAGTCTGGATGGGAGAAGACGAAAGAATGGCTTTGTCTGTTCGGATATGTTTATAGATGAATTGCAACCGCTTGCTCAACAGAGTGAGGGGGAACTTTTTGGATATAAAAAGTGAGAATAGATAGAGGGATCCTTTCCAACTTCTTCTGATTTTATAGAAAATTGGAGGAACCTGTTATGACAAACACACGTCGACTTTCGACCATTGCGATTTTATCAGCCATTTCATTTGTGCTGATGTACTTTGACTTTCCGCTCTTGCCAGCGGCGACCTTCCTCAAGATCGAGTTTAGTATCTTGCCAGTCCTTGTGGGCTTGGTGGTGATGGATTTGCCTGCTGCTCTAGGGATTCTCTTACTTCGATCACTCTTGAAGTTGCTTCTGAATAGCCAGGGAGTGAATACCTACATTGGCTTGCCAATGAATATCATAGCTTTGGGAGTTTTTGTTATCGCTTTTGGTTTGATTTGGAAAAAGGAACGCAGCACCCTTCGTTTCCTACTGGCATCTCTGGCGGGAACTATTGGGTTGACTTCTGCCATGTTGGTTCTCAACTATGTCTATGCGGTTCCTTTATACGCGCAGTTTGCCAATTTTGATATTAGAGAAATTATGGGACTTTCCAACTACCTAATGACCATGGTTCTACCTTTTAACCTGATTGAAGGTGTAATCTTTGCCGTTTCATTCTGGTTGTTATACGTCCTCTTGAAACCAACCTTAAAACATTATGAGAGATAAACAAACATTTTTAATGAAGGGCAGTTTTGCCCTTTTACTTTTCGTCCTTCTTGGTTATATGGTTAAGTTCTATCCTGAAACGCTGGTCGGTTTTGATCAACCGATTCAGACTGCCCTTCGTGGGGACTTGCCAAATTATTTGACAGTTCTATTCCGTGCCCTTACGCATTTGATTGATATCCCAGTAATCATCACCTGGGTTGCCATCGCAGCCTTTATCTTTTATCGTAAGCAGTGGAAGATAGAAAGCTACTTCATGGCGGGCAATCTAGCCTTAGCTGGTCTTTTAATCGTGACCTTTAAAAATATTTATCAGCGCCCACGACCAGCTATCTTACACTTAGTCGAGGAGAAAGGATTTTCCTTCCCAAGCGGACATTCTCTGGCTGTAACCTTGATGATAGGCACTCTGATTGTCATCCTCAGTCAACGGATTAAAGATCCGGTTTGGAGAAAAATTGTGCAAATCGTCCTTGGCTTCTACCTAGTCAGTGTGCTTCTATCTCGGGTCTATCTGGGAGTTCACTACCCATCAGATGTTCTTGCCAGTTTCTGTGTGGGCTTGGGAGTCTTGTTTATCGAGTTTCCCTTCTATGACAAGCTCCGATTCCAATGGCGATTTAAAGGAATACAGAAGTAAGTATCAAATTTCCTTGAGGAGAAAGAAATGAAAGGGAAAGCAGATGAAACAGATTTTACAAATAGATAATGCACTGCGTCTTGTTCCTTATTATAAGGTCAATCATTGTGAGGAAGCTTTTGCTTGGTATCAGGATGTGAACTTGGTTTACCTCGTAGATGGTGTGAAGAGTCCTTACAGTCCAGCGACCTTGGAAGCTATGTATTCCTATTTGGATCAGCATGGTGAGCTTTTTTGGATTGAAGTCAAGGAGAAGGGAGAATGGTTTCCAATTGGGGATGTTACTCTATCTCAGGATAATCTTCCCATTGTGATTGGGAATCCCGCTTACCAACATCGAGGACTTGGAAAAAAGGTTCTAAGTACTTTGATTGAATTGGCTCGAGTAAAAGGATGGAAAGAATTGAGAGTCAAGGAAATCTACACCTACAATTATGCTTCTAGGAGGTGTTTCAAGTCGCTTGGATTTGTGGAAAATGGAACAACAGAAAAAGGAACGAGTTTTATACTGAAATTAGTCTAATCTAACTTGTTTTTTAACTAAAAATCTGATAAACTATGTAGTAATTGAATAGAAATCCGCAAGACTAGTAACTCAAGGGAAGTATATCAGGGAGGAGAGCCGTGACTGCAAGCTCTCTATATGAAAGCTGGGCGAATTCACTTGCGCATGGATTTAGAAATGAAGGTCTGACTTGTCAGATGAAAACGGATGGTACCGCGTGTCAACGCTCCGAGTGGAGTTTTTGACATGTGGTTTTCTTTTTATCTACGAGAGACTGATGGAGGAATTATGTCAACTATTGAAGAACAATTAAAAGCGCTTCGAGAAGAAACGCTGGCTAGCTTGAAGCAGATTACTGCTGAAAATGAAAAAGAGATGCATGATTTGCGTGTCTCTGTCCTAGGTAAAAAAGGGTCACTTACGGAAATCCTCAAAGGGATGAAAGATGTCTCTGCTGAGATGCGTCCAATCATCGGGAAACACGTCAATGAAGCGCGTGATATATTGACAGCGGCCTTTGAAGAAACAGCTAAGCTCTTGGAAGAAAAGAAAGTCGCAGCTCAACTAGCAAGTGAGAGCATTGATGTGACACTTCCAGGTCGCCCAGTTGCGGCTGGTCACCGTCACGTTTTGACACAAACCAGTGAAGAAATCGAAGATATTTTCATTGGGATGGGTTACCAAGTCGTGGATGGTTTTGAAGTGGAACAAGACTACTACAACTTTGAGCGTATGAACCTTCCAAAAGATCACCCAGCTCGCGATATGCAGGACACTTTCTACATCACAGAAGAAATCTTACTCCGTACTCACACGTCTCCAGTTCAGGCGCGTGCGATGGATGCTCATGATTTTTCAAAAGGTCCTTTGAAAATGATCTCACCGGGGCGTGTATTCCGTCGTGATACGGACGATGCAACACACAGTCATCAATTCCACCAAATCGAAGGATTGGTTGTTGGGAAAAACATCTCTATGGCAGACCTTCAAGGAACCCTTCAGTTGATTGTCCAAAAAATGTTCGGTGAAGAGCGTCAAATTCGTTTGCGTCCATCTTATTTCCCATTCACAGAGCCATCTGTTGAGGTGGATGTTTCCTGCTTCAAGTGCGGTGGAGAAGGCTGTAACGTATGTAAGAAAACAGGTTGGATCGAAATCATGGGTGCCGGTATGGTTCACCCACGTGTCCTTGAAATGAGTGGAATCGATGCGACGGTTTACTCTGGATTTGCTTTTGGTCTTGGACAAGAGCGCGTAGCCATGCTTCGTTACGGAATCAATGATATCCGTGGGTTCTACCAAGGCGATGTCCGCTTCTCAGAACAGTTTAAATAATGATTAGAAAAGTAGAAAAGGCAGATATTGGGATGTTGTCCAAAATTGCCAAACAAACCTTTCGTGAAACATTTGCTCATGATAATACGGAAGAGCAGTTACAGGAATACTTTGAAAAGACTTATAGTCTGAGAGTTTTGTCAACTGAGTTGGAAAATCCTGAATCCGAAACCTATTTCATTATGCATGAAGAGGAGATAGCTGGTTTTCTCAAAGTCAACTGGGGAAGTGCTCAGACTGAGAGAGAATTAGAGGATGCTTTTGAAATTCAACGCCTCTATGTGCTACAAAAATTCCAAGGATTTGGACTAGGTAAGCAACTGTTTGAATTCGCTCTTGAACTTGCTACCAAAAATAGTTTTTCCTGGGCTTGGTTAGGTGTTTGGGAGCATAATACAAAAGCTCAAGAGTTTTATAACCGATATGGTTTTGAAAAATTTAGCCAACATAGTTTTATGGTTGGTCAAAAAGTAGATACGGATTGGTTACTGAAAAAGAAATTAAGGTAAGAAGAGGATTCTTCTATTGAAATGATAGGAAAGGAAAAAACTAGAGTGACAACTGTCATTCTGGAGAACTAAATTATGCTTGTATCTTATAAATGGTTAAAAGAATTGGTGGACATTGATGTGCCATCACAAGAGTTGGCTGAAAAAATGTCAACTACAGGGATTGAGGTAGAGGGTGTCGAATCACCAGCTGCCGGTCTCTCAAAAATTGTCGTCGGTGAGGTCTTGTCTTGCGAAGATGTGCCAGAAACGCACCTTCATGTTTGTCAGGTTAATGTGGGCGAAGAAGAGGCTCGTCAAATCGTCTGTGGAGCACCAAATGTGCGTGCAGGCATCAAGGTCATGGTGGCACTTCCAGGAGCTCGTATCGCTGACAACTACAAGATCAAAAAAGGAAAAATCCGTGGCTTGGAGTCACTTGGGATGATCTGTTCGCTTGGTGAATTGGGGATTTCTGACTCAGTTGTACCGAAGGAATTTGCAGATGGCATCCAAATCTTGCCTCAAGATGCTGTTCCAGGGGATGAAGTCTTTTCTTACCTAGACTTGGATGATGAAATCATCGAACTTTCCATCACACCCAACCGTGCGGACGCTCTTTCTATGTGTGGCGTAGCGCACGAAGTGGCAGCCATCTATGACAAGGCAGTCAACTTTAAAAAATTCAGTTTAACAGAAACCAATGAAACTGCAGCAGATGCCCTTTCTGTAAGCATTGAGACAGACAAGGCACCTTATTATGCGGTTCGTATCTTGGACAATGTGACCATCGCACCAAGTCCACAATGGTTGCAAAACCTCCTTATGAACGAAGGCATCCGTCCGATTAACAATGTCGTAGACGTAACCAACTACATCCTGCTCTACTTTGGTCAACCTATGCATGCCTTTGACTTGGATACCTTTGAAGGGAATGACATCCGTGTGCGTGAAGCGCGTGCTGGTGAAAAATTGGTTACCTTGGACGGTGAAGAACGTGAGTTGGAAACAAATGACTTAGTCATCACTGTGGCTGACAAGCCAGTCGCCCTTGCAGGTGTCATGGGCGGACAAGCAACAGAAATCTCTGAGAAATCTAGTTGCGTTGTCCTTGAAGCAGCTGTTTTCAATGGCAAATCAATTCGTAAGACTAGCGGTCGTCTGAACCTTCGTTCTGAGTCGTCTTCTCGTTTTGAAAAAGGCATTAATGTAGCAACAGTCAATGAAGCCTTGGATGCGGCAGCTAGTATGATTGCTAATCTTGCAGGTGCGACGGTGCGTAAGGGTATCGTTTCAGCAGGTGAGCTTGATACTTCTGATGTAGAAGTTTCTTCAACCCTTGCAGACGTCAACCGTGTCCTTGGAACTGATCTTACTTATGCCGATGTCGAGGATGTCTTCCGCCGTCTTGGATTTGGTCTTTCTGGAAATGCTGAAGCCTTTACAGTCAGCGTCCCACGTCGTCGTTGGGATATCACCATCGAAGCTGACCTCTTTGAAGAAATCGCTCGTATCTATGGTTACGATCGTTTGCCAACTAGTCTTCCAAAAGATGACGGTACAGCTGGTGAATTGACTGCGACACAAAAACTTCGCCGTCAAGTTCGTACCATCGCCGAAGGAGCAGGATTGACAGAAATCATCACCTACGCTCTAACAACGCCTGAAAAAGCAGTTGAGTTTACAGCTCAACCAAGTAACCTTACAAAACTCATGTGGCCAATGACAGTGGATCGTTCTGTCCTCCGTCAAAATATGGTTTCTGGTATCCTTGATACAGTTGCCTACAACGTAGCTCGTAAGAACAAAAACTTGGCTCTTTACGAGATTGGAAAAGTCTTTGAACAAACAGGCAATCCAAAAGAAGATCTACCAAACGAAATCAACAGCTTTGCCTTTGCCTTGACAGGCTTGGTTGCTGAAAAAGATTTCCAAACGGCAGCGGTTCCAGTTGATTTCTTCTATGCTAAGGGAATCCTTGAAGCGCTCTTTACTCGCTTGGGACTAGAAGTGACTTATACAGCTACAGCTGAGATTGCAAGTCTCCACCCAGGACGTACAGCCGTAATCTCACTCGGTGACCAAGTTCTTGGTTTCCTTGGGCAAGTACATCCAGTCACTGCCAAGGCTTACGATATTCCAGAAACTTATGTAGCGGAGCTCAACCTTTCAGCCATCGAAGCTACCCTCCAACCGGCTGCTCCATTTGTGGAAATCACGAAATTCCCAGCAGTTAGCCGTGATATTGCCCTTCTTCTCAAGGCAGAAATTAGTCATCAAGAAGTTGTAGACGCCATCCAAGCAGCAGGCGTGAAACGATTGACAGATATCAAACTCTTTGACGTCTTCTCAGGTGAAAAACTGGGACTTGGAATGAAGTCAATGGCCTATAGCTTGACCTTCCAAAATCCAGAAGATAGCTTAACAGACGAAGAAGTCGCACGCTACATGGAAAAAATCCAAGCATCACTCGAAGAAAAAGTGAATGCAGAAGTACGTTAACTCATCAATCCATCCTTCGGGGTGGATTTTTGCTTTTCAAAATGACAATTCAGGATCAAAAATGGACAATTGAGGAGTAAGAGCACCTGTATGCACTTTAATGGGCTATAATTGTTCTATCACTTGGGTACTCAAAATCCTTAGAGAGTTTAGTTTTTAAGGAAGGATGAACAAGATAAAAATGTACATAAATCCTTGTAAAGGCTATCAAAAAGGAGTATAATAAGTGCAACATATTTCGGAGGTGGAAAATGCTAGAAGTAAGAAATCTAGAGAAAAGTTTCGGTTCCAAGCAAGTCTTGTTTGGTGTCGATTTTCAGGCAAGTCCAGGACGAATTTTGGGACTGGTCGGGAAAAATGGTGCTGGGAAAACAACGATTTTCCACAGTATGTTGAAATTTTTGGACTATCAAGGAGAAATCAGTCTGGATGGACAGGAGATTCGTCAGGAAACCTACGCTCGGATTGGCTATCTGCCTGAGGAACGCAGCCTCATGCCCAAGTTGACAGTCCTTGAGCAAGTTCGTTACTTGGCTACCTTGAAAGGTATGGATGCTAAGGAGGTCAAGGAAAAACTCCCTCAATGGATGGAAAAACTGGAAGTGAAGGGCAAATTGACTGACAAAATCAAGAGCCTCTCCAAAGGAAATCAGCAGAAAATTCAGCTCATTATCACCTTAATCCATGAACCAGATTTGATTATCTTGGATGAGCCCTTTAGTGGTTTGGATCCAGTCAATACCGAGTTGCTCAAACAGGTCATCTTGAAAGAGAAAGAGCGCGGTGCAATCATTATCTTTTCTGACCATGTCATGACCAACGTCGAGGAACTTTGCGATGATATCCTGATGATTCGTGATGGGCGTGTGGTCTTGCATGGACCAGTTCAGGATGTCCGTAATCAATACGGAAAAACACGTCTCTTTGTTTCAAGTGAACAAAGCAAGGAAGAACTGGAAAAACTTCCTCACGTCAAACAGGTGAGCTTGACTAAGCAAGGCAGTTGGAAATTAATCCTAGATGATGAGGACGCTGGAAGGGAACTCTTCCCCATCCTCACTCAAGGTCAATATATCGCGACCTTTGATCAACAAGCTCCAACAATCGATGAAATCTTTAAACTAGAATCAGGGGTGGAAGTATGAGAAATATGTGGGTTGTAATGAAGGAAACCTATCTTCGGCATGTCAAGTCGTGGAGTTTCTTCTTTATGGTGATTTCGCCGTTCCTCTTTTTAGCCTTATCTGTAGGAATCGGCTATCTCCAAGGGTCTTCTATGGCCAAGAATAGCAAGATAGCAGTAGTAACAACGGTACCATCTGTGACAGAAGGACTCAAGGGTACCAATGGGATTAACTTTGACTATACAGATGAGGCCAGTGCTCAGCAGGCTGTCAAGGATGAGAAAATCAAGGGTTACCTAACCGTCGACCAAGAGGACAGCGTCATCAAGGCCGTCTATCATGGTGAAACCTCTCTTGAAAGTGGCATCAAGCTAGCTGTAACCAATAAGCTAAATGAACTGCAATACCAACTCAATCGTTCGGCAGCCAATTTGTCTCAAGAACAGGAAAAACGCTTGAGTCAAACTGTTGACTTTACTGAGAAGATTGATGAATCTAAGGAAAACAAAAAAATTGTTCAAACCATTGCGGCCGCAGGGCTTGGTTTCTTCCTTTATATGATTTTGATTACCTATGCTAGTGTCACTGCTCAGGAAGTGGCTAGCGAGAAAGGAACCAAAATCATGGAGGTGGTCTTCTCTAGTATCCGAGCTAGTCATTATTTCTACGCTCGCATGCTGGCTCTGCTTCTTGTGATTTTGACTCATATTGGCATTTACGTCGTGGGTGGGCTGGCTGCCATTCTGCTCTTTAAAGATATCCCTATCTTGGCACAATCTGGTATTTTAAACCACTTGGGAGAGGCCTTCTCGCTCAATACCTTATTGTTTGTCTTGGTTAGCCTCTTTATGTACGTTGTTTTGGCAGCCTTCCTAGGCTCTATGGTTTCTCGCCCTGAGGATTCAGGAAAGGCCTTGTCGCCATTGATGATTTTGATTATAGCAGGATTTGTCGGTGTGACCTCTCTAGGTGCTGCTGGGGACAATTTAGTTTTGAAAATTGGTTCCTACATTCCTTTCATTTCGACTTTCTTTATGCCATTTAGAGCTATAAATGGGTATGCAAATGGTCTGGAAGCTTGGATTTCTCTTGCCATAACGGTTGCTTTTGCAGTCACTGCAACAGCCTTTATCGGACGTATGTATGCCAGCCTAGTCCTTCAAACGGATGATTTGGGAATCTGGAAAACCTTTAAACGTGCCTTAGCTTACAAATAGGAGAGCCTCGCGAAAGCGAGGTTTTTCTAGATGTTAAACAGCGAAATCAGTAAAAATATTTTTCATATCTATTGACTTTTAGTAGTAAAATTTGGTATGATAGTAGACGGTATTGTTTACCCCATTTGTAAGGCCCCGGAACCTTTCAAATACCCCGCGGACCGGAACATCCGCCCCGTAAACAAAAACGATATTCATATAGGAGAAATCATGAACAAAACTACATTCATGGCTAAACCAGGCCAAGTAGAACGCAAATGGTACGTTGTTGACGCAACTGATGTACCTCTTGGACGCCTTTCAGCAGTTGTTGCTAGCGTACTTCGCGGAAAAAACAAACCAACATTCACACCACACACTGATACAGGTGACTTCGTAATCGTTATCAATGCTGAAAAAGTTAAATTGACTGGTAAAAAAGCAACTGATAAGATCTACTACACTCACTCAAACCACCCAGGTGGATTGAAACAAATCTCTGCTGGTGAACTTCGTTCTAAAAATGCAGTACGTTTGATCGAGAAATCAGTTAAAGGTATGCTTCCACACAATACTCTTGGTCGCGCTCAAGGTATGAAATTGAAAGTATTCGTTGGAGCTGAGCACACTCACGCTGCACAACAACCAGAAGTTCTTGATATTTCAGGACTTATCTAAGGAAAGGAACAATAAAGTATGTCACAAGCACAATATGCAGGTACTGGACGTCGTAAAAACGCTGTTGCACGCGTTCGCCTTGTTCCAGGGACTGGTAAAATCACTGTTAACAAAAAAGATGTTGAAGAGTACATCCCACACGCTGACCTTCGTCTCGTTATCAACCAACCATTCGCAGTTACTTCAACTGTAGGTTCATACGACGTTTTCGTTAACGTTGTAGGTGGTGGATACGCTGGTCAAGCAGGAGCTATCCGTCACGGTATCGCTCGTGCCCTTCTTCAAGTAGACCCAGACTTCCGCGATTCATTGAAACGCGCAGGACTTCTTACACGTGACTCACGTAAAGTTGAACGTAAGAAACCAGGTCTTAAGAAAGCTCGTAAAGCATCACAATTCTCAAAACGTTAATCAATACGATACTATCAACGTTTCAAAGCACTCAAGAGTTTACCTCATGGGTGCTTTTTTCGTGTTTTTTGAAAAAGTTCACCTCAAAGTTTACCTTATTTTCACCTTATTGTTTTAGAGACTTTAAGGCAAATTCACCGACTGCCATAGGGACTACATTAGAAGTATTGACATAAATATGAGTTGTACCTGTATCGCTATGAGTCAATGCTTCAGAAATGGCTTCTAAACTCATTCCTGCTTGTTTAGCAAGTGTTGCTCCTGTATGTCGTAATTTATGAGGTGTAGCATGTGCCAGTTCTTTATGTCGCTTTCTGATGCTTTTCATTTTATTGTTTAGATAGTCAGCATGTAAAGGCTTGTTGATGTTTCCTTTTGTGTCGATATATGTAAAAACAAATTGTTCTGGATTACTGATGATACCAAACTTTGCTAGTTCATATTTTTGTTGTTCTTTCCAAGAGGTAAGAAGTTGAAGTAAGTCATTAGAAATAGAGAAAATAGTTTTCTTATTTCCTTTAGTAGATTTTACTTGTCCATATCTATCTAAAGCTTGAATTAGCTGAATCTGCGATTTTGAAAAGTCTATATGTTTCCATTGAAGAGCATAGGTTTCAGATTTTCTATCGCCTAAGAAAAAAGTGAGATAAAATAGGACATAATCTTTAAGGGTTATTTTATCATTCTCTAAATCTTCTTGAAATGCTGAGAACCATTCTTGGAGTTGTTCATGAGTTAGATATAAATCTTCCTCTCTCTTTGACTCTGCAAGTTGAATCTTTTTAGTGGCCTTTATTCTTCTTAATATTTTTGCAACTTTATTAGCTTCTATATATTCAAGTTCTTCTGCCCAGTCAAAAATGGAAATCACATAGCTACGTAAAGATTTGAAGTTGGCATATTCGTTGGCTTTTGCCGTCATCAAATTTAGAATAACCTGTTTATTTTGGTTTAAAAATTGAATCGTATAGTTGCCAAGAAGTGGTAGGATATGTTTTTCAAAACATGTTTTGGTATTAGCAATTGTTGACCTGCTTGGTGGCTTAGAAGTTGATGTAGTTTGTCCTGCTTTATAGGATTCCCACCAAATATTATTATAGAAGTCTGAGAAAAGAATATCTTCTTTTCCTAGTCCTGAAAACGCATTGTCTTCAATTTGGTTTAACTTCGTGAGTAAGTCTATCTCTGCTTGTCGTGCCTCCTTTCTTGTTTTGAATCGTTTATCGTAGTAGTTGTTGCTGACGATTCCAAGTGGCATTCGAGCTTCTATTGGAATGTAGATTTTTAAACGATAAGTACCATTTTTTGTTTTAGTGATAGTCATGATATTCTCCTTGTGTATCGAACCAGAAAATATCATGACTATTATAAAACAAAAATCTTGATATTTCTAGTTATGTGAGTTTAGCCATTGGTCGATAGCGTCTTTATGGAATCGAATCGTTTTACCGATTTTGATTTTGGGTAGGCCTTTTACAATCCAAGAATCCAGTGTATTGTTTGATATACCTAAATAGTTACAAGCTTGTTGCTTGTTCAAATAGGGGCTATCGATACCGCTCTTGTCTAATTGCTCTCTGATTTCTTTATTTATAAGATTAGAGAGTAAAAGTTGAATTTGATGAATTTGCTCATCTGGTAAGATTACTTGCATAGCTTTTCCTCCATTATACTTCTATTGAAGTAGTGCTTGATATGACGTCACTAGTTTCATTCGGGGTATTCGTCAAAGAATTTTCTGATGAAGTTATTTTGCTTTTGTCTGTGCTATACCTTCGTGAATCTAAATACTTAGCAAAAAAGTAAGTTTTATCTACGATAAGCCTTAATAAGATCGGATTTTCTTCTCTCGCATATCTAACCAGATGATTAAACTCTGTGAAATTCTTCTTGTCTATCACATCAATGATGGCTGATAGAAAATCATCGTTGTTATTGTTTATGAGGAATTTGTCTAATTCAAATCCGCATCCTATTTCTATATCATCAATTTTGTATTGAGTCTTTTCAGGATTCTCCGCATGAACAAAGTAGTCATACATCCCCTTGGGAGACATAATGGGCTCTACATGAGCAGGCCCCTTTAATTTATCCTTGATGAGTTCAGATACTTGATTATAGCTTTTAAGCGAATCAAAGAAAAAGGCTCCATGCTTATGAGCTTTCTTAAGTTCCCCTGTTTTTCGATTGATATCTCTATCATGCCAAGGTGATAAGATAAAGGGGATATGAAAACCTTCAAGGATTTCCAAATAGTTTTCTGGGGCGCTCTCTCTGTAGAAAAGAAAAGCCCATTTATTAGAACGTTGTTCTTTTGCCATATTCAATATGTCTCGCTTTCAAATTGTATTTCTATCTATAAGGAGATTTAGAGGGGTGTCTTCGGAAGGTGGGACACGCTTTATTTGATATTTTTGTGATTATTGATTATTGGACTAACGGGGTCGTAGTAACCCGTTAGTCCGCAGACCAAAACAGAAGGGCGCTAGGTGGCGCTCACTTCGTGCGCCAAAGCGCCCTTCCAATCATTTGCGTCTTGTTCCGATAAAGTAGAAGTCCATGCCCTTTCTTTCAGGTCGTGAAAAATAATAGTCTGGATTGCGACTAGAAACTTCTTCACTGATGATTGTTTCCAAATCCTTTAAGATTTTAATGGCTTGTTGGGATTTGGGAACAGGAATAATCAAGGTTGCGCTTCCTTCTCTTATATCTACAACCACTTTCTGAATTGCTTTATTGAACTGTTTATTGACAGGACTGTATCTTTTTATATTCCCTTGCTCGCTTGTGCTTCCAGATTCTGAGTGTTCTCTTTGAATAAGAAAAAGGCGAAGTGAAAAGGTCTGTATGATGGACTTAAAGAGGTTAGATACTCTATCTTCTCTCTGTCGTATCTTAATTTCATAGCCAAATAATCCAAAGAATAAGAGAAGGGACAAGAAAGAGATAGATGAGCTGATAAAGTGAAGCAAGTGCAGGAAATCAAACAGAGATGTGAAATAAATACTGTTTTCCAAGGGATTCATTCCAAGCCTCAATAAGATTGAAATAAGCATAGATAGGATTCCTATTATAAAAAGGGTGGTTGCTGGATGAATGGTTTTTTGAAAATTCGTTTTTATCATAGTCTATAAAATTCCTTTCGTAGTGTAATAGGTGGGGCAGAGGAGGGGGAGAACTTGATAAGGATGTTCGTTATCAATGATTTGAATTAAGCCAGTTCCTTTGCCGATTGGAATAACAATGCCTTCTGGGTCAAGGTCGGGAAACAAAAATTGTGTGGTCTTTTTATTAATGTTTCCAATTTGTATAAGAACGTTTAATTGTTCTCGAACAGAAACTGGTATGGTAGTATGATCAAAGCGTTGACTGACTAGAAGTAAATGAACTCGTGTGGAACGTCCCAGTAACGCGATTTGAGATAATAACGAGAAGAAGGAATCTTTTATGGTTTTGTTGACCCCTTCTGACAAGGCAAGGACTTCATCAATGACAATGCTTAGATGTTTAAAATCGTGCCTAGGATTTTCAAACAGGATGGCTTGCCTTTTATGGATGATGGTCAGACACTTGCTTAAGTTTTCATTGATTTCTGACACAAAGTCAGACTTAGAACGGTTTTCATGAGGGTGAATGACAGGGATTTGGTATTCTCTTGCCCAACGTGATGGGGTATCAAACTTAGGGTCAATGATAATCAAGTCAGAAAAGTTTCTGAGGACACTTAAAAGGTAGGTAAGGGCATAGCTTTTTCCACTACCTGAATTTCCCGCAATCGCAAGGGATGTTACCTTGTCATAGTTAATGGTTAGATTTTTCATAATAGGAATATTATTACACTTTAGATTTGAGGCAAATGTCTCAAGTTCTGGAATAACCAAGCGTTCCGAAATTCCGATTTTCCATGGGAAGAATAAGCCTCGCTGAACATGAATATCCTCTGTCTTTAATGCGATAAAGTAAGCAGAATTTTGCTTTAACAAAGTATATTGTGGATAGAGGGAGGCGTTTGCGATTAGAAAAATCTTTTGATACAAGTCATCATCGATGATAAAGCCACAAGGAAGCCGAGGGACAAAGATAAAGCCGTCTTCTCGGACGAGAATGTTAAAAGAGTTGGTGTAGGATGTTTCACCCTGTAATACAGAGCCCAAACCCATGTTCAAGCTCTGTAACAGGTATTGTTCCAACTCTCTTTGTGTGAGAGTTGAAACCATTAGTTCACCTCTTTCAATCCATCAGCTTTGAAGTAAACATTGTAGTTAACTTCGCATGCTACTAGATTTTCAAATGAAATTAGAGATAGGTAGTCTGGTAGTTCAGGTGCTTCTGTAAATTTTACTTGAAAAGGTGGAAGTCCTTTTTGACCAAACCAAGCCTTATATGCGATAATTTCACCGGTTGGTTTATTATCTTCATATTTTTGTTGGGGTTCGAGTTCGTCACTCAATAAGTAGATAGGTTCGGTAAGGTCAACGTATTGTTGAGCGATGTGGTTTGAGTAACCGCCTTTGCGGTGTTGTGGTTTAATTTTCATATGGATATACCTTTCTATAAGTAGATTTAAAAGTGAGAAGAGACAAGCTCGGTTTCATGTCATGAGCTGGACAGTCTTTATTTACTCTTCTAGTTTTTCCCTCAGAAGTTTGAGCGATTTTTCTAGCCTTCTTTTGACTGTTTTATCACTGAGGTGAACTTCTTCAGCTAATTGAGTAAAATTTTTATCTTCAAAGAAGTAACCAAAGATAATGATTTGTTCGATGTCGTCAAACTCGTCAATTGTCTGATAGACAATCTTGGTATCTTCTTCATAAATGAGTGACTCAAGAGGATTGGAGTGTCTGGAATTGTCAGGTAGAAAGTCAAGCATTTCTTTCCTCTTATAGATGAAATTGAGGCTGAGTTTTCCATGATACCTGTCTTTCCTCTCTGCGTTATCAAATGGTAATGATAAAAGATGGACAACTCTTTTCCAGTCGCCACGTTCAATCGCTTCCTTGATTTCTTTTTCTCTTCGGATAGCGACCTTGTCAGGTTTGGGTTGTTTTGAGTTCTGTTTTTTTGTCATAATTCTTTACCTTTCTTTTGGACAAAATAGTGAATGGACTCTTGCTCGGTTTAGTGTCATGAGCTGGACAGTTGTTCTTATTTATAAGGAGATTTTTTGGGAGTTTTCGGACTAAAAAGTGAAAAAAGTTCAGAAAAAACAAAAAATCCCCCACAGCACTTGTGGGGGAGGGAGGGTAGGATAAAGATTTGTAACGGAAATTTAACTTGACAGGATCTTGATTTTGGAGTATAATTCCCTTTAGGGAATGAACAATTGAAAATAAATTTTTATGAATGAATTGGTGTTTGAGGTGACAACCTCATTTAAAAAAGATTCGTGTACACGAATCTTAATTTATAAAATAAAAAATAGCTTTGGCTTTGCAATGCGACGTCAACGCAAACACTAAAATATATAAAATCTATCTAGTCGAAAGCTAGATAGATTTTATATATAAAGTTTTTAAGGAGGGAAATATGGAAAATATAAGTTATGAAAGCTATTTAAAGTGTAAAGATACTCTCTCTTTTGAATATTGTCAAAAAATTCATCAAGCAATTTTACTTGAGTTGGGAACTGAACCAGATATTTTAGAAATATGGCATGATTTTCTAAAAGCAAGTATGGATTATGCTTATACCCGCAGTCAGTGGTTGTTATGGGAAAGTGCTGAACGTAGAGAAAAAGATGAAGGTCGCACAGCTCAACATGAAATAGTTATATATAATTTTAAGCTACTTAGTCGTAATATGGAGCAGTCGAGTGAAGTAGTAAACTACCTAAAAGAAATAGAAAATAATCGAAAACAAGTTGGAGATTTTGCATCATATATTGCTTATATCTATGCAATCAATGCAAGATAAAAAATATCTACTTAATATTCCCTTATAAGTTATTTCTAACTTTTTCTTCATCTTCATTGAGTGTGAATATACAAAAAGAGGAGCTTCCAAATGAAGCCCCTTTTGCTTTTTATTATCCGAATCAAAAATTATTTCAAACAAAGGTAGTGATTCGGTTGATTTATATTGCAATGTATTGAAATTTAAAATTTCAAGAATCGCTGAAAATTAAGGTTTCTCACGTCTGTTGACGTGTAGTGATTCCTTATTTCACTTCAGTAAATCCAAATAAGGGAAACTTTTGATATTCTGGTTCGATTTTTGATTATTTTTGATGAAAGTTTACCTTATTTTAATGAAACTGATTGAAATTAGTTGAAATTTTATTTTTTGAAAACTTATGAAAACGTTGATTTTAAAGCACTTTGAAATTAGATGAAATAAGTGGTGCCCCAACCAGGTCTTAAGAAAGCTCGTAAAGCATCACAATTTAGTAAACGTTAATTCGAGAGAATTACTATACTTACAAAGAGCACCTTTCGGGGTGTTCTTTTTTATATTTTCATACTAAATTGGTGCAATTGACACAGTTGTTGCGACTTTAGTCGCTTACAAATGTGGTTGCAACCTGACAAAGTCAGTTGCCTCTAAACGTTAAGAACCAGCTACGATACAACATTTACAACACTTCATGGTTCACGCCATGGGGTGTTTTTTTGCTTCTCTCATCTTCTCACGGTATCTCTCATGTGGTATAATGAGACAAGGATTGCTCCTCGTTTCAGACGAGTTTATGGTGTTCAAGGTCAACCTATCTGAATTTGTCAGGGAGTGAGTGTCTATCGATCGGATTGGGCGTTCCCTCGGAGTTCATTTGATTCTAATCGCTTAGAAATCATCTGGTGTGGGAGATCATTGTGATTTCAATGCAATGTCTCGTACGTTAGGTAGGAAAATTGGAATTCAGGATAAGTTAGCAGGTGAGACGAGTATTTCTGTCAGTCTCCTATACACCTGTTAATAGCTATCCAAAATAAAAAGGGGATTGTAGATTGGTTTTATTGGTATTAGTGCTTTTGGGTTTGCTCATTCTAATCTTAAAAAGGAAACAGAAAACTGCTAAAAAAACTGAAGGAAACGCCAAGAAAAGAAATTGGCTATTAATAGGTTGCTTATCCATAGTGATCCCAATCGTAATCTTCACAGTGTTCAGTCCAATTTTTTCTCTAATGGATATGTGGGGGCTGTTTGCCCATGCAAGTCGAACTGAGCTTGAGCAAGCTGTGCATCGTTCTTATCAAAATTACGGTCTTACAGGACAGTTTGAGTTAGAAAAATACGAGAAAAACTATACAAGTGTGGGAGGATTTATAATCCATGGTACCTACAGTGAAAATATAGCCGGAAAAACCTATCAGGTTAAAACTCGATTTAAATACTATACTCGCTTTTCGGAAAATAAAACATATAGAAAGACAGATGCAGAGGTTGATTACAAGAATTATAAAAAAATTTATGATGTTTTCCCAGAACTAGCCTATTTAGGGATTGAGGTTAGTCCAGGGACCAGCGAATTTTTAAAAAGCTTGGACAGTTCAATCAAAGATCCTAAACTGCCTGATTTGAAATATCAAGGTATTAGTTTTGAATTTAATAACCAATCTGATAATATCTATCTTTATAATGAAATATTAGAGGAAAATCAAAGCAAGGGCCAAGCTCTGCAAGGAATGTATCCAATGGATGCTCAATATCTTTTCCAAAAAGAGATTTTTATACCGACATTTGAATTTCAATATTTCGTTCCAAAAGAAAAAAGAGATCTCTTGTATGATGACTATCTTAAAGAGCTTGAAGCGCTCATGAAGGAATTTTTTGCCAACCAACCCCTACCAAGAGGTCTTTATGCTGTAAAAATTGCTAAGTATAAAGAGGATAAACTTGTCAGTGATAGTGGTGTATACTATGTGAGGATTGATAATCGTCAAGTTGTAAAGCTGTTGCAAAAATTAGAGTAGGAGTTGCTAGGTCTAGTCCAGTTTTTTGTTCATAATTTCCAGTTGTGTCTGTTAAAATTTGATTTTCCCAGTGGACAATCGTCCACTTTTTTTATATAATAAAACTAAACCGAATTGGTTGAGTTTTGGAGATGTAAGCTCAACCGTCGATTTGTTTTTCTAAGAGAGATATTCTCAATAAAGTATCACACTAGGGGGTGAAGTATGTATCAGCCAGAAAAACTCAAGGCTCGGAGAAAAGAGTTAAAATTGACACAGAAGGAAATTGCAGAGGAATTAGGGATTAGTTTTCAGGCTTACTCGGCTTGGGAACGTGGAATCAAGGAACCGTCCCAGGAGAAGGTTGCTCAGCTAGAGAATATTTTAAAGGTAGCAAAAGGATATTTCACTCAGATTGAGATTGTTCGTCTCTACAATAGCCTCTCCAAGCAAGGGAAGGACAAGGTTGTGCTCTATGCTCGCAACCTGGCTCAAGAAGAACAAACTCAGAAGGTGGCGACCATGCCAGAGCGCCTCTACGAGTACCATGTCTATGAACGTATGTCAGCAGGGATCGGGGCTTCGGTCTATGATGACCAGAATTTTGATACGGTTTACTTTAACGAGGAGTTGGCCCATGATTTTGCGTCCTGGGTGGCTGGGGACTCTATGGAACCTAAATATCAAAATGGTTCAGTGGCTCTGATTCGGGAAACAGGATTTGACTATGATGGGGCAGTTTATGCAGTAGTTTGTAACAACCAGACCTATATTAAACGGGTCTATCGGGAGGAAGATGGCCTGCGTCTGGTATCGATCAATCCTAAATACAAGGACATTTTCATCTCCTATGAGGAAGATCCTCGGATTGTGGGGATTATCGTTGGGAATTTTGTGCCGATGGAGGGTTAGCCTATGGGCTACTTTGATTATTCCAGAGAGCCCAAAAGTGACATTGCTTTTGTCGATATGAAATCTTTTTATGCCAGTGTTGAGTGTGTGAAAAGAGGCTTGCATCCGCTGAAGACCTCGCTTTGTGTCATGAGTCACGCGGATAATTCTACTGGTCTTATCCTAGCTTCCTCTCCCATGTTCAAGAAGATTTTTGGCAAGTCCAATGTTGGCCGGGCCTATGATCTGCCTTTTGATATCAAAACGCGCAAATTTTCTTATTACAATGCTCGAAAGCAAGGCTTGCCTACTGACTCAGACTATGTTCGCTACATCGAAGATTGGGCTCAAGTGACTTTGATTGTGCCACCTAGGATGGATGAGTACATCGCAGTCAATATGGAAATCCAACGAATCTTTCAAAACTATGGTAGCCCAGATGATATTTATCCCTACTCTATCGATGAGGGCTTTATCGATCTGACCAGTTCGCTCAACTATTTCATCCCAGACAAGAGTCTCTCTCGCAAAGACAAGCTGGATCTGCTTTCTGCTCGTATTCAGAGGGATATTTGGAGGCAGACAGGGATCTACTCTACAGTGGGTATGTCCAATGCCAATCCCTTACTGGCCAAGTTGGCACTGGATAATGAGGCCAAGCACACTCCGACCATGAGGGCCAATTGGTCTTATCAAGACGTGGAAGAGAAAGTCTGGGCCATTCCCAAGATGACGGATTTTTGGGGGATTGGCAGGCGGATGGAGAAACGCTTGCATGCTCAGGAGATTTTTTCCATCAAGGAATTGGCAACCAGTAATCCAGACCAGCTAAAGAAAGCTCTGGGGCAGGCTGGCCTGCGTTTGTGGTTTCATGCTAACGGGATTGATGAGAGCAATGTTCATAAGCCCTATAAAGCCAAGTCCCAGGGGTTGGGAAATTCCCAAATTTTACCGAGAGACTACGTGAAGTTACGGGATATCGAAATTATTCTCCGAGAAATGGCAGAGCAGGTGGCTATTAGATTGAGAAGGGCGGGAAAGAAAACAACCCTTGTCTCTATCTATCTTGATTTCTCTAAACAGGAGGTCAGGCCGTCTATTCACACACAAATGAAGGTCGAACCTACCAATAATACGGCTATCTTAACGGATTATGTTTTGAAGCTATTTCATAATAAATACACTTCTGGAGCGGTCAGAAGTGTCGGAGTCAACTATTCAGGATTTGTGGACGAGTCTTTTGGTTTGATCTCCCTCTTTGATGATGTTGACAAGTTAGAAAAAGAAGAAAGGCTCCAGACAGCCATTGACTCCATTCGGGAACAATTTGGTTTTACGTCCCTCTTAAAGGCCAATGCACTGGAAGAAACCTCTAGGAGTCTTGCCAGAAGCAAGCTGATTGGGGGGCATTCTGCTGGAGGATTAGATGGACTAAAATGATTGATCGTTCTTATTTACCCTTTCAATCTGCGCGTGACTATCAAGATCCAGGGATGCAGAAGTGGATGGGCTTTTTCCTCTCAGAGCATACTAGTTCACTCGGTGAAGAGAAAAATCGGGTTGCTTTTTCGACAGATTTGAATTCCGTTGAGAAGCTACTCTTGCTTTCACAGCTTTATGTCGGGCAACTAAAGGGATGCTTTGTTGTCAAGGGAAAGAAACAGAAAGCCACTATCGTCGGCGAGGTGAGCGAATTATCATCTCAAACTCTATCTATTAGGACCAATGAGGGCTATAGGCTGGTAGAGCTAGCAGATGTCCTCGAAATTCGACTGTGGGAGGAGGGAGTTTATGACTAGAAAAGAGTTGTATGAAAACAAACTGCAGATGGATTATTTTTCAGAAGCCTATATTCGTTTTGAAGAGGATTTTCAAAAATACTCTGCCATGAATGTGCCACTGACTTTTTTGATCGATGACATTCTACGCACCATGGCGATGAATCAGAAGAACTACTTTGTCTTAAACAAGGAAAATGCCAAGGATGGGCGGGAGCATCGCTTTTACTTTAGGGTGGTGACAGAAAAAGAGTGCCCCAGAAATCGAACCTATGCATACGCTGGACTCAAAAATAGTAGTCAGTGACTAGGTGTGGAAGAGGGAAGTTTGATTTAGGAAAGATGGCTTGTGAGCGTCAGAAAATCTCATGGTATTGGAATTCGAAACACCATCCTATATCTGTGGAGTTCTTGCAGAACTTATGATGGTAGTTCTGATGAGATAAGGCAAGGCCCACTCTCTTTTTTAGATGAGCGTTTATTTGAAAACGTAGTTGGATTTGAGAACACCTATTCTCAATGATCATCTTACTTTATAGATTCATACCAAAACATCCATGTGTATTTGTGGATGTTTTTTAATTTTACAGATAGAAAAAGAGAAGACCGAATGGTCTTCTCAACGGGGGAACTGAATAATTAGAAAGAATCAATCAAAGAGGGTTATTAGTCTTTGAAATTCTTTTGGAAGATGAGGAGAGACAAGATAGAAGTAATGGCTGCCAAGAAGAGGAAGGCAGTCGTTTCTTGTTCCCCAGTTGCTGGGAGTTGTCTTTCCTTGTCTTGTTTAACTGTAGTTGTAACAGGAACTTTTTCATCTTTTGCTGGTGAATTGTCTGTTACGACTGGAGCAGGTTTTTCAGTCTCTATTGGTAGAACATACTCAGGAAGAGTCACAACTGGTGGTGCCTCTGTTCCAACTGAGCTTTGTTTGCTACCTACCTCAATCACTCGATCTTGAGCTGGAGTTGCTTCTGTTTGGAGAACCTTGCGATTGTCACCGTCCACTTCAACATACTCGACTAAGAGACCGTCTTTCCCTTCTGATAGAACTTGCTCTTTTCCTTTGTCTAATTGTGGGTTTTCGCGACGGATAGTCTTGAACGGTACTGTCTTATTGACGATTTCCAAACTTGGAAGTGTAAAGACAAGGTCCTTGACCCCTTCATCAGGACTTGAAGAAGTAATTGGCTTCTCAGGTTGCGCTGGAGTTTCCGGTTGAGTCGGATTTTCAGGCTGAGTAGGTTTCTCCGGTTGAGCTGGTTTTTCAGGCTGAGCAGGTTTTTCCGGTTGCGCCGGTTTTTCCGGTTGCGCCGGTTTTTCAGGCTGAGCAGGTTTTTCAGGCTGAGCAGGTTTTTCAGGCTCAGCAGGTTTTTCAGGCTGAGCTGGACTTTCCGGTTGCGCCGGTTTTTCAGGCTCAGCAGGTTTCTCCGGCTCAGCAGGTTTCTCAGCTTCAGCTGGTTTTTCCGGTTGAGCCGGTTTTTCCGGTTGAGCCGGTTTTTCCGGTTGCGCTGGTTTCTCAGGTTGCGCCGGTTTTTCCGGTTCAGCCGGTTTCTCAGGCTCAGCTGGTTTTTGTGGCTCAGCTGGTTTTTCTGGCTCAGCTGGTTTTTGTGGCTCAGCTGGTTTTTCCGGTTGAGCCGGTTTCTCAGGCTCAGCTGGTTTCTCAGGCTCAGCCGGTTTCTCTGGTTCAGCTGGTTTTTCAGGCTCAGCTGGTTTTTGTGGCTCAGCTGGTTTTTCTGGCTCAGCTGGTTTTTGTGGCTCAGCTGGTTTCTCAGGTTGAGCAGGTTTTTCAGGTTGAGTAGGTTTTTCAGGCTGAACTGGCTTTTCAGGCTGAACTGGTTTTTCAGGCTGAACTGGCTTTTCAGGCTGAACTGGTTTTTCAGGCTGAGCAGGTTTTTCAGGCTCAGCAGGTTTCTCAGGTTGCGCCGGTTTTTCCGGTTGCGCCGGTTTTTCAGGTTGAGCAGGTTTTTCAGGTTGAGCAGGTTTTTCCGGTTGCGCCGGTTTTTCCGGTTGAGCAGGTTTTTCCGGCTGAACTGGTTTTTCCGGCTGAACTGGTTTTTCAGGCTTAGCAGGTTTCTCCGGTTGCGCCGGTTTTTCAGGCTCAGCTGGTTTTTCCGGTTGAACTGGAGTTTCCGGTTGAACTGGAGTTTCCGGTTGCGCCGGTTTTTCTGATTGAGCAGGTTTTTCCGGCTGAGCTGGACTTTCCGGTTGCGCCGGTTTTTCCGGCTCAGCAGGCTTTTCAGGCTGAACTGGTTTCTCAGGCTTAGCTGCTTCAAGCTTGCTAATTTGTTCAAGAGCGGATTCTAGCGCTTTATTAACTTCTTCTTGAGTCTTGGCCTCTTGAATTGCAGCAATTGCTTGGTTTGCAAGTTCAATTAATTTCTTCTTAGCTTCATTGTTAGAACCAAGCTCACCGACTTTTTTCTCAATGGCTTCTGTTAAGCTAGCTATGGCCTTACTGTATTCGATTTCCGGTTGTTTTGGTTCAGCTGGTTGCTCAGGCTGGTCAGGTTTCTCAGGTTCTTCTGGCTGTTCCGGTTGCTCTGGACTAGGCTCCTCTTGGCCTCTTTGATAGTTCTCATCCTTGGATAGGATATCTTGTAGGGCACTGACTGTCAACATGACTTCTTGAACATCCACTGCATCAGCACTGAGTTGGTTTCTCAATTTTTCTAGATTTGCTTGGAAAGCTTGGCGTGCAGTAGCCGTATTTTTCAAGCCTGCTGGATCAAAGTTTGAAAGATCATCTTTCCATTTAGAGATAGACTGGATGATATCTGCCTTGCTGTAGAGTTCGCTACCTTCGCCACGAGTGATGAATTGGTCTACCTGGATACCGATATTTCGAGATAAATCGTTTCGATCAGGATCGAGTTGAAGGGTGACTGCGTGCAAGTTTTCGTCCAGACCTTTTAGGCTAACTAGAGTTTGATTGCCTTGGCGTTGGGCTGCGCGACCGCTAAAGTATTTCTTACCATCAATAGTTGAAGCATTTCCCATTCCATCTTGGTAAGGAACTTCTTTGCCGTCTAGGAAGACTTTGTAGATACCATGATTTGGATCAACATAGCCCTTTATATCAAGTCCAGTACCGTAGAAGTAGGCTGTGACAGTTGTCTTTTTCTTTTGCTCATCAGTTAAGCGGCCAAAGGAAGCCCAAGACTCAGTCTTTTGGTACTTGTCTGCCGAATTGGTTTCATGGTGCCAGCCAGGACTGTAATCCAACTGACTAGCTTGGTCATCATAACTTGTTTGGTCCTTGATCAGCAATTCAGCTTTCATCACTTGGATGGTTGCATCTGTAGCAAAACCGAGCAGGGCACCATCAGTGACAGAAGTGAGCTTGGCTTTGAAGTCAAAGACAGAGTCGGCTTGTTCTGTAAAGTCAATCGTTGGGATGGTAACAGTCTTTTCTGTTTCTCCATCTTTAAAGGTCACATCTTGAGTTGTATCTTGGTAAACTTTACCGTGAACTCCAGTTCCAGGTTCTGTGATGAAGCGAACAGTAGCAGCCCCCTTGCTTCCACCAACACGTTTAATCTTAACAGTGATGGGTTTTCCTTTTTCGACTTCGTAGTTGGTAGACTCGAGTTCAAACATCCCTTTGCTATCATTGTTTAGGGTGTAGATCCCTTCAGTAGCAATTGGTTCGCCTGTTTTATTTACAAGGGTAATAGTGTGTTGACCAGGTGCTAAATCGCCTGTCTCAAAGACTTTTTGGCTACGTTTACGGCTAGCATTCTTAGTTTGCACATCTGCAACCTTTTGACCATCAACGTAGACGGACATTTCTCCATGACCTGGATCGACCGTAGAGACGACATAGGCCTTGGTTCCTGTGAAGGTATAGCTTACTTTGGCATCTTTTTGATTGGTCCACATAGAAGTGCCACGAACACCTTCAGATTCATTGTACCAAGTTGTTCCGGCTGTATCTGCCGTTGTGTTTGAGTGGTATTCCAATCCAAGAGGGTAGCCATCTGTCTTTTCAATGCTACTTGGTGTCTTGTAGACTGAGAAGTTGGTTAAGATTGGAGTTGCTTGAGCACCAGTGATGGTTACACGGATTTTTTGTGCCTCTACAGGCTTGCCTTGAACCAAGCGACGGTAACCAACGGTCGAACCTTCGCCGTATGTCACCCAACGTCCGTTGATTTCAACTTCAATCTTGAAACCAGAGATACGTTGCCCTTTGGCGATATCTTCCTTGAGTTCAACGACGTCAAAGCGTCTCTTTTGCCCCAAATCGACTGTAAAGCTACCGGTTGTGGCATCATTTGAGAGCGCCCAGCTGGTGTCATCTTTACCGTCTGTGAGGTGGCTTTCCTTGTAGAGGTGGTTTTGACGAGTCGAACTTGCTGTTACGGTGGCACCTTTGGCAAAGTCAGTCGCATACATTTGATCTAGGGTTGCTTTGAATTCCTTCAAGCGAGCCACATCCGCATCTGCAAATTTTCCTTCTTTATTTGGTGGAATATTGAGAAGGAGTGGGGTTCCACGACCAACAGACTTAAAGTAGATATCCATCAGCTCTTTGAGTGATTTCGGCTGTTGATTGTCATGGTAGAACCAGCCCGAACGGATCGAAACATCAGCTTCCCCTACAGAGTACATATCACCATCAGGGTCACCATGGTTGAGGTATTCGTTTTTCACATCATCTGTGATGTTGGCCCTTTTGACTTTATGCCATACAGGGTCGCCTGCTATACCTCGTTCATTTCCGATCCAGCGAACGCTTGTCGGTTGAGCAGAGAAGATGGCGATATCTCCTTCGGCTTCTTTGATGTATTTGAACCATTCATCAAAGGTATAGGTTACTTTTTGGGCACCGCTACCACGCGCACCGTCCATCCAAACCTCGATAAATTTCCCTTTATTTCCGTATTTTGGATTTCCAAGGATTTCTTTCAGCTGGTTGAGATAGTATTGGTTGTATTCTTTTTCGGTTGCAACATGGTATTTAGGATGGTTGGCATCCCATGGTGACAAGTAAACACCCATGTTCATGTCGTACTTGCTAGCAGACTTGGAAACTTCTTCGAGAAGGTCACCCTTACCATCTTTCCATGGGCTAGCCGCTACGGTATGGTTGGTGTACTTAGAAGGATAAGCAACGAATCCGTCGTGGTGTTTAACAACCATAATGGTTCGTTTGAAGCCCGTTTCCTTCAGAGTGCGAATCCACTGATCAGTATCCAAGTTGGTTGGATTGAAGTATCGAGGGTCTTCTTTCCCATTTCCCCACTCGGAATTAGTATAAGTGTTCATTCCGTAGTGAATGAAGGCCGCCAATTCTTCCTTGTGGTAATCGAGTTGGGCCTTGCTTGGAAGTGGTCCATGATTGCCAATTTCGGTTTCTTTATCTTCTGGATGAGTGACTGGTGGAGTCGGAGTCGTTGGATTAGCCGTATCAGCGACTGGCTCGTATTCAAAGACGACCTCATTCACCCCTTTTTGCTGGATAGTTGCTTCCAGGCTAGCCTTGACTGGACGGTAGCCAGCAATGTCTTTTGCATGGAAGGTGTTGACAAAGGAAACGTCATACTCTTGGCCGTCATTGTTATCAACTGTCGCTTCCGCTAGTTCAGTAGTGGTTCCTTTTTGACGGTAGTAAACTTTGAAGGAGCCTTTGTTAACTTTATAGACCACCTTGATGACACGTGTACCGGCAGGCGCTTTGCTGACAACATTGTGATCTTCAGCCCAAGCATCCTTTAGTTGTTTATTGACTGCTACGCCATCAATGGATACAATTTCGTATTTGTCTTTATTCTTCTGATAGAACTCCGTTTTCTCGATTTCTTTTTTGAAATTGTAGTCAAATGGAGAATCAACAGCTGTCTGTTCGATAAAGGTGTCATTATCTTTGACAGGATTTCCTTCTTCGTCTTCGTGTTGGATAACCACACGACCGTATTCAACTCCCTTGGTCAAGGTAGCAATCCCATCTTGGTTGAAGGAATATTCGTTGCTTCCGATAACAGCTGTTTCGTTCCGAAGCATACGCCCCTCATCGGTAAAGTAGTAACGATTTCCGTTATCTCCTTGGTACCACCCTTTCACACCATATTTGGCAATCATGTCCTTAACCCATTTCAGTTGTTCAGGTGAAAGGACGAGTCCGCCACCAAAGCGATCCTTTTCAGGAACACCATTGTCAACGGTTCCGTGTTGGTGAACACCGAGAACTTTTCCTTGGCTATCCACAATCCCACCACCAGACAAACCAGATACAGAAGTGGTTTGGTAGGTGATACCGGTTGTTCCCTTATCATCATAGGACTCAACAGATCGGATAGTCCCGTCAGCCTTGTAAAGTTGGCCAGCTAGGATAGGCTGTTTCAGCTCTTTTGAGCTTGAGTCAGTTGGGTAGCCAATCGTACTGATGGCTTCTCCCGGCTGATGTTTTTTGTGCTCCGCTAAAGGCGCAAAGGTTGCTGCTTTGTTTGGACTAGCAATCGGAAGAGGAATAGGAGCTTCTACAAGAGCAAGGTCGTTCTTATAGCCTTTTCCAAACTCCTTCTTGTTCCAGAAATGGATGTCCTTTTCTCTGAATAAAACCGTAGTTCCAGAAGATGGAAGTGAATTTTTCTTTTCGCTGTTTGAACCAACGTTATAGTAGAACTGGGCAGATTTTCCACCACGAATGTGACCTTCGCCAGTTTCTTTATTGGCCTCTAGGAAGTTATGAGCAACGGTAAGAATCAAATTAGGTGCAACAAAGATACCAGATCCTGAAACGAGGTAACGTTGCTCCCCTGCATTGTAAGTGCTGTAAACCATAGTGGCAGCAGTAGCAGGTTGCCCCTCGTAGTTGATGTGTTTGAGGTCTTGTCCACCATTAATGATGGCACGGTTTCCGTTCTCAGCTTCTTTTGGTGCTTCTTCTTTATCCTTTAGAATGCTCTTGGTTTCTACTTTTGGACTAGCTTTCTTGTCAACGATAGTTGTCGTGTCGAGTTCTTTGACAGGTGTGTCGGGGTAGGCACGGTCCTGAATGTCTTCAGGGAGCAAATCAGCACTGCTGGTATCGGCAGCAGGTGTTTCTTGTTTTTCGGTCTCTACTCGGCCTTCTTTTTTGACTGGTTCAGCCTTGGTCTCTTCTATATCTGCGACTTGTTTCATTTGCTGATCTAAATTGGATGTTGTGGCAGGAGACGTTTCGTCTGCACGCACGGTTCCAGAAGCAAAAAATGCCAGTCCCACGATAACAGACGCCACACCTACAGTCAACTTCCGAATGCTAAATGTTTGCCCTTTTTCAAAAAGGTATCGATTCATAATATACTCCTAGTTTTTAGAAAGGCAGTCAGCTACTGCCCAAGCCCAAGTCTGACTTGGTTACAA
Organism: bacterium; assembly: GCA_905221265.1. GTDB lineage: Bacteria > Bacillota > Bacilli > Lactobacillales > Streptococcaceae > Streptococcus. Next base: position 221,701 of record CAJNCQ010000003.1, read on the forward strand.
CTTGATTTAATGAAAAAACTCTCTGATAATTTGTAAGCCACCTTACCTCCTGTTTATAAAGCGCTTTCATTTTAAGATAAAAAAATTTAAAAGGTCATTTCTCCCTTAAAATGACTGAAAACTTTTAATATAACAAATATACTAAATTAATGAAAGAATTGCAATAGCAAAAAGCAAAAAAATAAATATAAATTAAAGAAAATCAGTTACTTTTTAAAGAAAAAACGCATCCTTTCAGGGCTCAAACTAAATGAAAGGATACGTTTTGAAAAGAAATTAGAGTATTTTTTTGAGAGACTCTTGGATGGTTTGGGGGTCTGTTTTGGAAGAGAAGCGCTCAAGGACTTGCCCATCTCGACCAATGAGAAACTTAGCAAAATTCCATTCGATTCGTTTTCCTAGCGGGCCAGACTTCTGGTCTTTTAGCCAAACATAAAGAGGATCTGCCTCCTTGCCGTTGACCTTGATCTTGGCAAAGCGAGGAAAAGTAGTCTGATAGTGTAGGCTGCAGAAACTATTGATTTCCTCTGCGCTGCCGGGTGCTTGTCCCATAAACTGATTGCAAGGGAAATCTAGGATTTCAAAGCCCTGATCTTGATAGCGTTCATAGAGTTCTTGAAGTCCCTGGTACTGGGGCGTTAACCCACATCCGGTAGCAGTGTTGACAATCAAGAGCATCTTACCACGATAGCTTTCAAGTGATGTTTCTTGATCATCTTGGTTCAAGACTGAGAAATCGTATAATGAGGTCATTGATTTATTTTCTCCTTAGGATTGCGATTGTTAGGAGTTTTTTCCTCCTGTAGTGATAGAAATGCATTAACCATAGTTCCAAAGATAGCAGCAATACTCAAACCAAATACCAGTAAAGGGATAAGGATATCTGTTTGAAAAAGTTTTTCTAAAAAAATAGAAAGAGGAATTTGTTGGACATAGAGTTTATGGAAACATAGCAAAGTAAATAAACCAATTAGAATACCGAAAAATACACCCCAACTACGAAGGTTGATTTGGCTTTTGCTGTAGCTTTTGTGATGGATTTCGGACTGGTCATCCTTGTCTAAATGTAAGTCGCGAACTGCTAGCCTCGCCCTAGATGAGAGGACGAAGATAAGTCCAAAATAGAGGTAGGGCATGGCATCTCGAACCAACTCTATGAAGCGTCCAAATAGGAGATAGAACAAGAAGAGTAGGAGGGAGGAGTAAATGATTTGGATCAAGGAACGAGCACAAGCCTTGTAAATCATCTCTTGACGGCATTCATCAAAAGGGCCTTGTATGTGAAAGAATAGTTTGAGTAAGCGAGTGGTGAAATCTTCTTTTTTCATGGGAGTAACCTTCTAAATGAGCGATTTTTGATTGACTTCTTTAAAGAGTTGATAGAGAGTATAGAAGTAAACCAAACTAAAAATGATACAGATTATTAGAAATACCAGGTATCTCCAATCCATAGGATTTGTTAAAAGTTGTGGAAAGGATACGAGGATAAAACAGAGAGATGCGTTTAGAAGACGTATTTTTTTGATTGGATTTTCTGGAATCTCTGTCCCTTGTTCAATACAGGAAGGAATAAAAGAAAGATAATCAAGAAAGGATGCTCAATATGTCCAGAAAGTAGGAAAAAGGTAACAAAGATACTGATAAAAACATGACTGATTAGTAGTCTAGCTAGTGATTTCATAAGGGACCTCCTAGTCGTCGTCCTGATCTTCCTTGGCTTTTGCAATGCGATGGGAGATGGCAGTTTGTACTATTAATCCGAAGAAGAAAGTAGCTAGGATAGTTGATACAAAATGCCCTGTATTTAAAAGAGAACCAAGATAATCCTTGCTATCATCGGTTAGGACATTCAGAAGCGGTATTCCAAAGAACATGCCCATGCCATAGATCAGACCGGCTCTTAGACCAGGAAAATGTAGCTGTTTGCTTTCTTTTTGACTCAGCATTTCGGGATCAATGGCTGTGATGCCTGTTTTCTTGGTTTGAGAGACCACATAGAGGGCAGCCATCATCGAAATGCCAAACACCACGAGAGGATAACCGATAGCGACAATTTGCGGGTATTTATAAGCAAGGACAAAGGGGATGAGGTTGCCAAATGTCATCAGATAAAAGAGGACAATAAAGACCTGATTCCCGATACGATCGGCCTCGCGCCGTTTGTGTTCGTCAAGGGGACCAGAAATACCGTATATGCGTTTGATGAGTTTTTCAGTGAGAGTTTCTTTTTTCATTTGTTTGCTCCTTTTTTAAAAATCGTCTTCCCAAAAAAGACTGTTGAGGTCAGTTTGGAGGCTGCGGGCGAGATTGAGACAGAGTTCCAGGGTTGGATTGTACTTGTCGTTTTCAATCATGTTGATGGTCTGTCTCGAGACACCGATATCTTTGGCGAGCTCGAGCTGGGAAATGCCCAGTTCCTTGCGGAATTCTTTCACACGATTCATAGAGTCTCCTTTCTGATATGTCGTATATATTTGACTATATTATATTCTTTCGGGGATGAGATGTCAAGTATATATGACATATTTTTGAGAATTATTTTCGAAGAAACTTAGCCTTGTCTGACAAGTGCAAGCTGGTCAGATTTGTGGTAAAATAGATAAGATATGACAAAAGAATTTCATCATGTAACGGTCTTGCTTCATGAAACGATTGATATGCTTGACGTAAAACCTGACGGTATCTACGTTGATGCGACTTTGGGTGGAGCAGGCCATAGCGAATATTTATTAAGTAAATTGAGCGAAAAAGGGCATCTCTATGCTTTTGACCAGGACCAGAATGCCATTGACAATGCGCACAAACGGTTGGCACCCTATATCGAAAAGGGGATGGTAACCTTTATCAAGGATAACTTCCGTCATTTGCAGACACGATTGCAGGAGGCTGGTGTCCAGGAAATTGATGGAATTTGTTATGACTTAGGGGTGTCCAGTCCTCAGCTGGATCAGCGTGAGCGTGGCTTTTCTTATAAAAAGGATGCGCCACTGGATATGCGGATGAATCAGGAAGCTCGTCTGACGGCCTATGAGGTGGTCAATCATTATGACTATCATGACTTGGTTCGGATCTTTTTCAAGTATGGTGAGGATAAGTTTTCTAAACAGATAGCTCGTAAGATTGAGCAAGCGCGTGAGGTGAAACCCATTGAGACAACGACGGAGTTGGCAGAGATTATCAAGTCAGCCAAGCCTGCCAAGGAGCTCAAGAAAAAGGGGCACCCTGCCAAGCAGATTTTCCAGGCTATCCGAATCGAAGTCAATGATGAGCTGGGTGCGGCAGATGAATCTATCCAGCAGGCCATGGACATGCTGGCTCTGGATGGTAGAATTTCGGTCATTACCTTCCATTCGCTGGAAGATCGCTTGACCAAGCAATTATTCAAGGAAGCTTCAACAGTGGAAGTTCCCAAAGGCTTGCCCTTCATTCCAGATGACCTTAAGCCCAAGATGGAATTGGTATCCCGCAAGCCAATCTTGCCAAGTGCTGAAGAGCTAGAAGCTAACAACCGTTCGCATTCAGCCAAGTTGCGCGTGGCTAGAAAAATTCACAAGTAAGAGGAAAAACATGGCAGAAAGAATCGAAAAAACAAGCCAGTTATTGCAAACGAAGTTCAAAGGTTTTTCACGTGTGGAAAAGGCCTTCTATGTTTCGATTGCTGCAACAATGATTATCCTGGCAATTAGCGTTGTGTTTATGCAGACCAAGCTATTACAAGTTCAGAATGAATTGACCAAGGTCAATGCTCAAATCGAAGAAAAGAAAACCGAGCTAGATGATGCCAAGCAAGAGGTCAATGAATTGATTCGTTCAGAACGTTTGAAAGAGATTGCAAACTCTAAAGATTTGCAGCTGAATAACGAAAATATCCGAGCAGCGGAGTAAGAAATGAAACAGTGGAAAGAAAAAATCATCCGTTATGCCGTTCGTAACCGTAAATCTCCAGAAGAAAATCGCCGAAGAGTAGGGAAAAGCCTGAGTTTATTGGCTGTCATACTCTTCGCTGTCTTTTTGGTCAACTTTGCGGTCATCATCGGAACGGGTAAAAAATTTGGTAAGGACTTGGTTCAAGAAGCCAACAAGGTTCACCAAACAACCAAGACGATTCCTGCAAAACGGGGAACCATCTACGATCGTAATGGAACGCCTATTGCAGAGGATGCGACTTCGTATAATATCTATGCCGTTATTGATAAGACCTACAAGTCAGCAACAGGCAAAATTCTCTATGTAGAGGATTCTCAATTTAATAAGGTGGCTGAAATTTTCCATAAGTATCTGGATATGGAGGAGTCTTATGTCAAAGAACAGCTTTCTCAGCCAGATCTAAAACAGGTGTCTTTTGGTACCAAGGGAAATGGGATCACCTATGCCAATATGATGGCTATTAAAAATGACCTAAAAACTGCTGGCGTGGAGGGAGTTGACTTCACAACTAGTCCTAACCGCAGTTATCCCAATGGACAGTTTGCTTCTTCCTTTATCGGTTTAGCGCAACTCCATGAAAATGAGGATGGAACCAAACGTTTGATTGGGACATCTGGGTTGGAGAGTTCTTTAAATAACATTCTGGCGGGTACAGATGGGATCATTACCTATGAGAAGGATCGTCTGGGAAATATTGTTCCGGGTACAGATCAAGCTTCTCAACAAACGGTAGATGGAAAGGATGTGTACACAACCCTTTCTAGTCCCTTGCAATCCTTTATGGAAACCCAGATGGATGCCTTTCAGGAAAAGGTAAAAGGCAAGTATATGACGGCTACCTTGGTCAGCGCTAAAACAGGGGAAATCCTGGCTACGACCCAACGGCCGACCTTTAATGCAGATACCAAGGATGGTATCACCAAAGACTTTGTTTGGCGTGATATTCTTTATCAAAGTAACTACGAACCAGGATCAGCCATGAAGGTCATGACGCTAGCAGCATCTATTGATAATAATACTTTCCCAGGTGGAGAATACTTCAATAGCAGCGAATTAAAAATAGCGGATGCGACGATTCGAGATTGGGATGTTAATGATGGTTTGACTACTGGTGGGATGATGACTTTCTCACAAGGTTTCGCTCACTCCAGTAATGTTGGAATGAGTCTACTTGAACAAAAAATGGGAGATACTACTTGGTTGGATTATCTAAACCGCTTTAAGTTTGGGGTGCCGACGCGTTTTGGTCTGACTGATGAGTATTCAGGTCAATTGCCTGCAGATAATATTGTTAATATTGCCATGAGTGCATTTGGACAAGGGATTTCAGTAACTCAGACGCAAATGATTCGTGCCTTTACAGCCATTGCCAATGATGGGGTTATGTTGGAACCGAAATTTATCAGCGCCCTCTATGATCCAAATGACCAATCTGTTCGTAAGTCTCAGAAGGAAATTGTCGGAAATCCTGTGTCAAAAGCAGCAGCGTCCTCTACTCGGGAGCACATGGTCATGGTCGGAACAGATCCTGTCTACGGTACCATGTATAACCACAGCACAGGAAAACCAAATGTCAATGTTCCGGGACAGAATGTTGCCCTGAAATCAGGGACTGCTCAGATTGCTGATGAGAAGAATGGGGGTTACCTAACGGGTGAAACCAACTATATCTTCTCTGTTGTGTCAATGCATCCTGCAGAGAATCCTGACTTTATCCTCTATGTGACGGTGCAACAGCCAGAGCATTATTCGGGTGTTCAGCTTGGGGAGTTTGCCAACCCAATCCTTGAGCGAGCTTCTGCTATGAAAGAATCCCTCAATCTTCAGTCAACTGCCAAGAGCTTAGATCAGGTCAGCAAGACGACAAGCTATGCCATGCCAGCTACCAAGGACTTTACGCCGGGAGACCTAGCAGAGGAATTGCGTCGCAACCTTGTCCAACCAATCGTTATTGGAACAGGAACTAAGATCAAGGAACTCTCGGTTGCTGAAGGAGATAATTTGGAAGCCAATCAGCAGATCTTAATCCTGTCTGACAAGGTCGAAGAAATGCCTGATATGTACGGCTGGACAGATGAAAATGTGCAAACATTTGCCAAATGGCTGAATATAGAAGTCGAGTGGGAAGGTAGTGGCAAAACGGTCAAGAAACAAAGTGTCCGTGCCAATACAGCCCTCAAAGACATTAAAAAAATGAAAATAACTTTAGGAGATTAAGATGATTAGTTCCATTAGTGCTGGAATTCTAGCCTTTCTATTGACCTTGATAGGTATTCCAGCCTTTATCCGATTTTATCGAAAAGCACAGATTACGGGACAGCAGATGCACGAGGATGTCAAGCAACACCAAGCTAAAGCTGGGACTCCAACCATGGGAGGTCTTGTCTTCCTGATTGTTGCAGTTGTTGTGAGCTTCCTTGTCGCTCTCTTTACCCAACAATTGACCAACAATGTAGGCATGATTTTGTTTATCTTGGTTTTGTATGGTTTGGTAGGTTTTTTGGATGATTTCCTCAAGGTCTTTCGTAAAATCAACGAAGGCTTAAATCCCAAGCAAAAACTTGCTCTCCAGCTGCTTGGAGGAGTGATTTTCTACCTCTTTTATGAGCGTGGTGGCGACATGCTTTCGGTCTTTGGTTACCAAGTGCACCTGGGTATTTTCTATATCTTCTTTGCCCTTTTCTGGCTAGTTGGCTTTTCCAATGCAGTAAATCTGACTGACGGAATTGACGGTTTAGCAAGTATTTCAGTGGTGATTAGCTTGTCGGCTTACGGTGTGATTGCTTATATGCAAAATCAACTGGATATCCTTCTTGTGATTCTTGCCATGATTGGTGGTTTGCTAGGCTTCTTCGTCTTTAATCACAAGCCTGCCAAGGTCTTCATGGGAGATGTGGGAAGTTTGGCTCTAGGTGGGATGCTGGCAGCTATTTCTATGGCTCTCCACCAAGAATGGACCCTTTTGTTGATTGGGATTATCTATGTTTTTGAGACAAGCTCTGTCATGATGCAGGTCACCTACTTTAAACTTAGTGGTGGGAAGCGTATTTTCCGTATGACACCTGTGCATCACCATTTCGAGCTTGGAGGATTCTCAGGCAAGGGCAATCCTTGGAGCGAGTGGAAGGTTGACTTCTTCTTTTGGGGAGTTGGGCTTCTAGCAAGTCTCTTGACCCTAGCCTTTTTATACCTACTGTAAAACTAAGTTTTGATGACAAAATAAAACAGGATGAAGGTGATCTTCATCCTGTTTTTGTGTGGTTAAAGGTTAGTTGGAGTCATCCTTTCTCCCTTTTAACATAAAAGTGGCTGTTAGGGCTAGGCTAAGGCCTGCTAAGAAGAGGAGTGGGTTGGACGCTTCTCCTGTTGCTGGAAGTTCTTCTTTAGGAGAATGATTTCCAGTTTTAGCAAGGCTCGGACTAGCTGGAAATTGTTCAGCCTCGTGTGCTGAGGTTTCTGCATCTGAAGTACTTGGTTTTTCCTCTGTGTTAGAGCTTGTTCCAGTTGCTTGATAGACGACAGCATAGGTACTGAAATGACTAGTGATGAATTCTGCCTTTCCTTCTCTAACGTCGAAATCAAGGGCTCGCAACTCCTTGGTCGGAGTGATGTAGTAGATATTTTCTACGCTAGCTGAAATAGGCAAGCGAACCAAGACAGAGCCTTTTGGCTGCAAGCTATGATCGGTTGGATTTTTAAGATGTAGGTCATAAGCGTCATAGGTCTTGCCAAAGAGTTCCTGAGCTAGGACACGTCGGCTAGAGATGTGAGAAATTCCTTCTAAGTCAGTAGCTCCACCGATGATTTCGACACCCGTCTTTTTATCTTTCAAGGTGCGCAACTGATACTCAGGTCGGGTGAGGGTTGGAGTAGCCTGATCTCCACTAGTTCCGATAGGTTTGGTGTATTCAGGTTTTTCAACAGTAGGAGTTTCCTCTTGACCTGCTGTTCCGATAGGTTGGGTGTATTCGGGCTTTTCTACAGTAGGAGACTCTTCTTGCCCCGCTGTTCCGATAGGTTTGGTATATTCTGGAATTTCAACAGTAGGTGGCTCTTCTTGCCCAGCAGTTCCGATAGGGTCGGTATACTCCGGAATTTCTACTATAGGTGGCTCTTCTTGCCCTGCAGTCCCGATAGGCTCAGTGTACTCAGGTTTCTCGACAGTAGGAGCTGGTTCATCCCCCTTGCTTGTAGTTGGCTGCTTCTCGTCAACTTTCTTTTCATCTTTTTTAGTAAAGACGGCTACGACAGGACTGCTAGTGGTAGTTCCTTGAATAGCATATGCTTCAATCGCTTTTCCAGATTTGCGATTGGTTTCGTCAGGGATTGGGATTTGAACTTGATTGTCTTGGACTGATAGGATAGTCTGATCTCCACTTGTAACCAGATGCGTTTCATCCACCTTACGCAAAACTAGAGGATCTTTGACACCTGGGAAGGTCACTGCGATGGCTTCCCAATCTCCAGCTGGTAGGCTTAAGGAAATGGTTTTGTCATTTTCCTTAAGAGGCGCGATGCTCGGGCTATCTATACCAACAGCAGGGGCTTTGATGATATCAAAGGAGTCTAGAGAGATTTTCTTGCGACCTTCTGGCGAATCTGGGTCAACTTGTAATGTCAGGGTGTGTGGACCGTCAGTAAGATTTGTAAATTCGCCAATAAAGGCTCTCTTTTCGGTTGCACCTGACGTATAAAAGTCTAGACTTGGCATTTCTTTGCCATCTAGTGTCACACGCGCTCGTCCAAGCGCAAGGCTCTTCAAACCATAGATACGAATGCCCGTTCCTGTAAAGGAAATGGTTGCCTGAGCTTCTGAAGCAGTACTTGAGTCGCTGTTGTTGATGTCAGCGTATTTTTCGGTACCTCCGTAGAGTTCAGGGTCAGACCAGTCCTTAAACTGGGAACCATACTGGATACGAGGGTCGCGATCATCTATTTTTTCAATTGAATTACCTGTTCCTGCTAGAATATTGAAGTAGTCTAACGAAATTTTCGAGCGCTCACTACCACGTCCTTTGTGTTCACGTTTAACACTAAGAGTCAATGTATGAGGTCCGTCAGACAATCCTGTAAAGCGACCGATGAGACTACCTTTTTCAGTTGCCCCAGCAGTATGGAAGTCAAGCTCGCCAACTTCTTTGCCATCAATTTTTGCAGTGGCAAGACCTAGTTCAGACGATCTCAGTCCATAGATTTCGATACCAACGCCAGTGAAAGGAATGGTGGCAGTGAGGTCTTCGTCTGTGTAGTCTCCTTTTGAAAGGTCAGCAAATTTCTCTGTTCCTCCAAATAATTCTGAGTCTGCCCAGTTTCCAAAGGCAGCTCCGTACTGGATACGGCCGTCTCGATCATCCATCAATTCACTAGGGGTTTCTACAGTTGCTTGTTCAGAAACTTGTGTGGAAACTTCGCCCAGCATAGCCTTGACGGTATAGGTATAGGCATGTTGAGGATTGAGTGATCGGTCGATAAAGTGGGTTTGATTGGTTACAAATTCTCTAGTTGCAGAGGTTTGGCCAGATTCATCTTTTACTTGTCTTTGGATGACATAGTGGGTAGCGCCTTCTACTTGGTTGAAGGTGAGTTCAGCAGTGACTCCATTTTGTCGAACTGCTGCCAGACTAGTTATGCGACCAGGGAAATGTTCAAAGGTAATGACATCACCTTTTTGTGTTGCCAGTTGGATGCGGCCATCTTTGAGGACAGTTGCCTTGACTGCTTTGCCATTGACCTTGATCTGACTTGCTTCGATATTTGGATAGTCTACAATTAGGTCTCCACCGACATTTGAAAGGAAGGACAAGCTTTGCAGGTTTTTATCTTTCCACTTCATGCTAACTTCAAAGTTTCCTCGAGCAACCAAGCCAGAAACCTGACCGTCTTTCCAGGCATCTGGAAGGGCTGGCAATGGTGCAATGTAGCCAGTGTGTGATTGGAGAAGCATTTCTGCCATTCCACTGGTTGCTCCAAAGTTGCCATCGATTTGGAAAGGCGCGTGGGTATCCCAAAGGTTTTCTAGGGTTGAATACTTGAGCTGTTCGGCGAGTAAGCGATGGGCACGGTTACCATCCAGCAGACGAGCCCAGAGGTTGATTTTATTAGCCTTGGACCAACCAGTACCACCATCTCCACGGTGGTTGAGGGTAGCACGCGCAGCCTCTAGGTATTCAGCCTGATCCTTGCTAAAGAGCGTACCTGGGAAGAGACCAACTAGATGGGAAACGTGACGGTGGTGATTTTCAACTCCTTCATTGGTGAATTGCGGGCTGTCCTCCTCGTACCATTCCTTGATGCGTCCCTCTTTGTTGATGTGAAGCGGTTTGAGTTTGTCAAATTTAGCCTTGACCTCTGTGACTAAGTCTTTGTCGACATTCAGATGGTTAGCAATTTCCATGTAGTCGTGGAATAGTTGCCAGACTAGTGATTGGTCAAAGGTATTTCCGATGGTGATGGTCCCGTGTTCTGGTGAGTAGGATGGAGAAGACACCCAACGGTCGCTGGCCTTGTCATAGTGCAAGAAGGAGTTCCAGAACTTAGCTGTTTCCTTGAGCATTGGATAGATCTTTTCTTTGAGATAGGTCTCATCCTTGGTGAACTTATAATAGTCATAGACATTCTGCATCATCCAGGCATTAGCAGCTGGAGACCAACCCCAATAGTAATTCCAGCCTGGAGTAGTCCAGCCAAATGGTGTCGCCTGGGTGTGGACCAGCCAACCATTTTCTTGTCCATCTTTGGATTCGATACCAGCGTATTCCTTGGCAGCGATACGACCATAGTAGCGCATGTCATCAATGTAATTGATCATTGGCTTGGCTGTTTCAGCAAGGTTGCTCATGTAGGCAGGCCAATAGTTCATTTGCAAATTGACGTTGAGGTGGTAGTCAGCGTTCCAAGGTGGATTGTCTACGGCATTCCAGACTCCTTGGAGGTTTGCAGGAAGGGCATCTGTCCTATCACGAGATGAACTAATGAGTAGATATCGGCCATATTGGAAGAAGAGTTCTTCCAATTTTTGCCCTTTTTCTGGGTTATAGCCTTGAAGGGCCTCTTTTGTCGTTTGAGCAGTCTTGTTTCCGCCTAGATTTAGTTTAACACGGTTAAAGAGACTTTGATAGTCCTTGATATGGGCCTTTTTAAGTGTCTCGTAGTCTTTGGCCTTAGCTGCTTCGACAATCCCTTTAACTGTTTTTTCGAGGTCAATGTCTTTTCGATAGTTGGTTTTTGGATTCTGAGCGAAGTTAGTCTTGGCACTGAGATAGAGGGTCGCATAGCTTGCGCCTGTAACGGTTAGTGTCTCATCCTGAACAGTCACCTTTCCATCCGTTTTAATTCCTAGATAGGATGCAAATTGGAGGCCGTTATCTTTGACAGTTCCCTTTAGAAGGATTCCGTTTGCATCTGTAGTGACATGACCATTCTTATAGTTGGAATATTCCCAAGAGTAGTTGCCATTAGCAAGCAAGTCTTCTGTCAAGCTGTTCCAAAGGGTAAAGTCAAGTGTCTTGTTTCCTTTTTTGGTCAAGTGGGTTACAGTGACATCATCAGGATAACTGGAGAAGGTTTCGCGTTTGAAAGTCGTCCCATCTTGGGTGTAAGAAGTGGTCGTAGTGGCTTCTGTGATATCCAAACCACGATGATAATCAGTTACAGTATCTAATCCTTTCTTCTGGTTATTAAAGACCATGAAGATATCACCAAAGGATAGGTAACGTCCATACTGGGCGTTGTTTGGTCCAACCAGATTTTGTTCAGCTAGCTGTTTTGCTTTTTGGCGATCACCAGCTTCGAGGGCTTTACGAATCTCAGCCAAGACCTTGTAGCGGTCCTTGTAGTTTCCTCCGTTATAGTCGGTGCTATCGGGTTGTGGCCCTCCTGACCAGAGGGTCTTTTCGTTGTACTGGATTCTCTCTTCCCCAATGAGTCCGAAAACCTTGGCTCCCATCTCCCCGTTACCGACAGGGAGGGCTTGTTTTTCCCATCCATCATAGGAGGGAGCTGTTGGCTGATCGTAGTTGAGTTGATAGTTTTCTTGCTTTGTCACTGGCTGATCTGCTTTTTCAGGTTCCTTATTTTCTTTAGCTTCTACAATGGCTTCTTCACTAGCTTGACTATTTGTCTTTTGAGTCTCCTCAGCTGGCTTGCTTTCGGAAACTACTGGACTTTCTTCTAGAGACGGATTTGTAGTTTCAGTAACTTCATCTGCTTTGGGTTCACTATCAGGCTTAGTGATAGCTTCGACAGAGCTTGGTTCAGTTTGCTTGACCTCAACACTGTCTGCAGCTACAGTGTGGTTGACTAGAAAAACAGCTCCCAGCAAAACAGAAGCAGTCCCAACCGTCAGCTTGCGGATGCTATAGCGACAGGATTTCTCCCAAAAGTGTTTTTTCATAAAACCCTCCTTTGTGTATTCGAAACCGCTTACATTTTATAAAGCAGTTTCGTTTAATTTGTTTCTATTTATCTCCTCACCTCCCATTCTAATAGTCGTTTAGCATTTGTCAAGAGGTTTTTGGTGAAAAACATATTTGAGATTACTTTTTCTTAAAAAAGTAGAAGAAAGAGAGGAAAGGGTGGAATTATTCGTAATTTCATAGTTCAATCTGATTGTAAGACTAGCTTAGAATTGGCTTAACCCCCTCTTGAAAGCGTAAAACAAACTAGTCAGGAAAGTCACTTTATGGTATAATATAGAAGACTCAAAAAGAAACAGGAGAAATATGATGGATTTACTTTTAGCAATTATCTTGATTGTGCTAGCTTTTCTAGGAGGAGCTCTTGGAGGGATGTACTTGGTTCGTAAGCAAATCGAAAAAGAATTTGCTGACAACCCACGTTTGAATGCTGAGGCAGTTCGTGCTCTCTTGAGTGCAAATGGTCAAAAACCAAGCGAAGCCAAGGTACAACAAGTTTACCACCAAATCATCCGCCAACAAAAAGCAGCCCTTGCTAACAATAAAAAGAAATAAATAGGAAAAGTCTGGGATGAAAGTTCCAGACTTCTCACTATGTTCAATAGTTCTCAAGGATAAGACTTTTTCCTTGCATTCTATTGATATTTGATTATGATTAAGAGAGAGGCAGTTGCCATTCTATCAAGCTGTCTATCCGTTCATTTAGGACGAGTAATTATGATGAACTATCAATCAGAAAAAGACTAGAAAGAAGACTGTATGGATAATCGACCAATTGGTTTTTTGGATTCGGGTGTCGGGGGCTTGACCGTTGTACGTGAGCTCATGCGCCAGCTTCCCCATGAAGAAATCGTCTATATTGGAGATTCGGCACGGGCGCCCTATGGTCCCCGTCCTGCTGAGCAAATCCGTGAATATACTTGGCAGTTGGTCAACTTTCTCTTGACCAAGGATGTCAAGATGATTGTCATTGCTTGTAACACTGCGACTGCGGTCGTCTGGGAAGAAATCAAGGCTCAACTAGATATTCCTGTCCTAGGTGTGATTTTGCCAGGAGCTTCGGCAGCCATCAAGTCTAGTCAAGGTGGGAAAATCGGAGTAATTGGAACACCCATGACGGTCCAATCAGATATCTACCGTCAAAAAATCCATGATCTGGATCCAGACTTACAGGTGGAGAGTTTGGCCTGTCCCAAGTTTGCTCCCTTGGTGGAGTCTGGTGCCCTGTCAACCAGTGTAACCAAGAAAGTGGTTTATGAAACCCTGCGTCCCTTGGTTGGAAAGGTGGATAGCTTGATTTTGGGTTGTACTCATTATCCACTCCTTCGCCCTATCATCCAAAATGTCATGGGCCCTAAGGTTCAGCTCATCGATAGTGGGGCGGAGTGTGTGCGGGATATCTCGGTTTTGCTTAACTATTTTGAAATCAATCGTAGCCGAGATGCGGGACCTCTTCAACATCGTTTTTACACAACAGCCAATAGCCAAAGTTTTGCCCAAATTGGAGCAGAATGGCTGGAAAAAGAGATTCATGTGGAGCATGTAACTTTATGACAAATAAAATTTATGAATACAAGGATGACCAGGACTGGTATGTCGGTGTCTGGGATGTCTATGGAGGCATCTATAGCCTTATCAAAGATCCTCTCGAGCTTGATTTTATGGATTTAGCGCGGATTTTTCGTGACGAGGAAAATGGCTTTCCGATTACGATAACGGTGATGCGCTGGTCTTCTAACTTCCGCCTGCTCTCCTTTATCGTTGACATTTTAAATGCTGAAGCAGGCCGCAATCTAGAAGTCATCCAACGTCAGGGTGCCCTGCTCTTGATTGAAAATGGACAGCTTTTGCATGTCGAATTGCCTAAAGAAGGAGTTGAAGTGGAAACCTTCTTTGAAACTAGCAAGGTTAGAGAAACTCTGCTCATTGCGACTCGTAACGAGGGCAAGACCAAGGAATTCCGAGCTATCTTTGACAAGTTAGGCTACGACGTGGAAAATCTCAATGACTATCCAGATCTGCCTGAAGTAGCCGAAACTGGTATGACCTTTGAAGAAAATGCTCGCCTGAAAGCAGAAACTATTTCCCAACTAACAGGCAAGATGGTTTTGGCAGATGACTCTGGTCTCAAAGTCGATGTCCTCGGTGGTTTGCCAGGAGTCTGGTCAGCGCGATTCGCTGGTGTAGGAGCAACTGACCGTGAAAACAATGCCAAACTCTTGCACGAATTGGCCATGGTCTTTGATCTCAAGGACCGTTCGGCTCAATTCCACACAACCCTAGTTGTAGCCAGTCCAAACAAGGAAAGCTTGGTTGTTGAAGCTGACTGGCCAGGTTATATCAACTTTGAACCCAAGGGTGAAAATGGCTTTGGCTATGATCCGCTCTTCCTTGTGGGAGAGACAGGCAAGTCAGCAGCTGAATTAACCCTTGAAGAAAAAAATAGCCAATCCCACCGTGCCTTAGCCGTTAAGAAACTTTTGGAGGTATTTCCATCATGGCAAAGCAAACCATCATTGTAATGAGTGACTCTCATGGAGATAGCTTGATTGTGGAAGAAATTCGTGACCGCTATCTAGGTAAAGTTGATGCCATTTTTCACGATGGTGACTCAGAACTCCGTCCAGACTCTCCGCTCTGGGAAGGCATTCATGTCGTCAAAGGAAATATGGACTTTTATGCTAGCTACCCAGAACGGTTGGTGACTCAACTTGGTCCGACCAAGATCATCCAGACGCATGGACACTTGTTTGACATCAATTTCAACTTTCAAAAGTTGGACTACTGGGCTCAGGAAGAAGATGCCGATATCTGTCTCTATGGTCACTTGCATGTGCCAAATGCTTGGATGGAAGGCAAAACACTCTTTTTAAATCCAGGCTCCATCAGCCAACCACGAGGGACTATCAGAGAATGCCTCTATGCCCGTGTGGAGATTGATGACAGCTATTTTAAAGTAGACTTTTTGACACGTGATCATGAGGTTTATCCAGGTCTGTCCAAGGAGTTTGCTCGATGATTGCCAAGGAATTTGAAGCATTTTTATTGGAGCAGGAAGAGACTTTTCTTACCCCTGCTGAGAATCTAGCAGCCTTGATTGATACCCATAACGCTGACCATGCAATTTTGGTATTGAGTCAAATCACCTATACCCGTATCCCTGTTGTGACTTTTGACAAACGCTTTGTCGGAACCATTGGTCTGAGAGACATTTTGGCTTATCAAATGGAGCAAGGTTTGACGGATGAACAGATGGCAACGACAGACATCGTCAATATGACCAAGACAGATGTGGCAGTCGTCGCTCCAGACTATAACATCACTGAAGTCCTCCATAAACTGGTAGATGAACCCTTCTTGCCAGTGGTAGATGATGAAGGAATTTTCCAAGGAATCATCACGCGTAAGTCCATCCTCAAGGCAGTTAATGCCCTCTTGCACGACTTTAGTAAGGAATATGAGATTCGATGCAAATGAGTGATAGCATTTCAGCCTTTTTAGAAGAAAAGCAGGGCTTGTCAGCCAATTCAAAGCAGTCCTATAGATATGATCTGGAGCAGTTTTTAGACATGGTAGGTGAACGAATCTCTGAGACTAGTCTCAAGATTTACCAATCCCAGCTAGCCAATCTAAAAATCAGCGCCCAGAAGCGAAAACTTTCGGCCTGTAACCAATTTCTCTACTTTCTCTATCGAAAAGAAGAAGTGGACAGTTTTTACCGCTTAGAATTAGCTAAACAAGCTGAAAAGAAGACCGAAAAGCCAGAACTGATAGACCTAGACTCTTTTTGGCAGGAAAGTGACTATCCAGAGGGACGCTTGCTGGCGCTTCTTATCTTGGAGCTAGGGCTCTTGCCTAGTGAGATTTTAACCCTCAAGGTTGCAGATATCAATCTGGATTTTCAAGTGTTGAGAATCAGCAAGGCTTCCCAACAGAGGATTGTCACCATACCCACGACCTTGACTCCAGAATTGGAACCCTTGATGGGGCAGACCTATCTCTTTGAAAGGGGAGGGAAAGCCTATTCTCGTCAATGGGCCTTTCGTCAGCTGGAGTCCTTTGTCAAGGAGAAGGGGTTCCCAGCCTTATCAGCCCAAGCCTTGCGAGAACAGTTCATTCTAAGACAAATAGAAAACAAGGTCGATTTGTACGAAATTGCAAAAAAACTAGGATTAAAAACAGTCCTGACCTTAGAAAAATATAGATAATGGATATTAAATTAAAAGATTTTGAAGGGCCCCTGGACCTGCTCTTGCACTTGGTTTCTAAGTACCAGATGGATATTTACGATGTGCCCATTACAGAAGTTATCGAACAGTATCTAGCCTATGTCTCAACTCTGCAGGCCATGCGTCTGGAAGTGACTGGTGAGTATATGGTTATGGCCAGTCAGCTCATGCTGATCAAGAGTCGCAAGCTCTTGCCGAAGGTAGCAGAAGTGACAGACTTGGAGGATGACCTGGAGCAGGATCTTCTCTCTCAAATCGAAGAATACCGCAAGTTCAAGCTCTTGGGTGAGCACTTGGAGGCTAAGCACCAAGATCGGGCCCAGTACTATTCCAAAGCACCGACAGAATTGATTTACGAAGATGCGGAGCTTGTACATGACAAGACGACCATTGACCTTTTTTTGGCTTTTTCAAATATCCTAGCCAAGAAAAAAGAGGAGTTCGCACAGAATCACACGACCATCTTGCGGGATGAGTATAAGATTGAGGACATGATGGTCATCGTAAAAGAGTCCTTGACTGGACGAGACCAGTTGCGCTTGCAGGATTTGTTCAAGGAAGCCCAGAATGTTCAAGAGGTTATTACCCTCTTTTTGGCAACCCTAGAGTTAATCAAAACCCAGGAACTGATCCTCGTGCAAGAGGAGAGTTTCGGAGATATCTATCTCATGGAAAAGAAGGAAGAAAGTCAAGAGGCACAAAGCTAGACTTGATAGAGAGGAAAGATGAGTACTTTAGCAGAAATAGAAGCGCTCTTGTTTGTAGCAGGTGAAGATGGGATTCGGGTCCGTCAGTTGGCTGAACTCCTCTCACTTCCACCGACAGGCATCCAACAGAGTTTAGAAAAATTAGCCCATAAGTATGAAAAAGACCAAGATTCGAGCTTGTCCCTGATCGAGACAGGGGGCGCTTACAGATTGGTGACCAAACCTCAATTTGCAGCGATTTTGAAGGAATACTCCAAGGCACCTATCAACCAAAGTTTGTCTCGGGCCGCTCTTGAGACCTTGTCCATCGTTGCTTACAAGCAACCGATTACCCGAATTGAGATTGATGCTATTCGTGGGGTTAACTCGAGTGGAGCCTTGGCAAAGTTGCAGGCTTTTGACCTGATAAAGGAAGACGGGAAAAAAGAAGTGTTGGGTCGCCCCAATCTTTATGTGACTACGGATTATTTCCTAGATTACATGGGAATTAACCATTTGGAAGAACTGCCAGTGATTGATGAGCTTGAGATTCAAGCCCAAGAAAGCCAATTATTTGGTGAAAGGATAGAAGAAGATGAGAATCAATAAGTATATTGCCCACGCAGGTGTGGCCAGTAGGAGAAAAGCAGAAGAACTGATCAAGCAAGGCTTGGTAACGGTTAACGGCCAAGTGGTACGTGAACTCGCAACCACCATCAAGACTGGCGATAAGGTCGAAGTGGAAGGCCAACCAATCTACAACGAAGAAAAGGTTTACTATCTGCTTAATAAACCACGCGGTGTGATTTCCAGCGTGACAGATGACAAGGGTCGTAAGACTGTTGTCGACCTTCTGCCCAATGTAAAAGAGCGTATTTACCCTGTGGGACGTTTGGACTGGGATACATTAGGTGTCTTGATTTTAACCAATGATGGGGACTTTACAGACGAGATGATTCACCCCCGTAATGAGATTGACAAGGTCTATGTCGCGCGTGTTAAAGGTATGGCCAACAAGGATAATCTCCGCCCCTTGACCCGTGGTCTTGAGATTGATGGCAAGAAAACCAAGCCAGCTGTATATGAGATTCTCAAAGTGGATCCAGTCAAAAACCGCTCTGTGGTACAGTTGACTATCCATGAAGGGCGTAACCATCAGGTTAAAAAGATGTTTGAAGCTGTCGGTCTTCAAGTGGATAAGTTGTCTCGGACACGTTTTGGACACTTAGACTTGACAGGTCTTCGTCCAGGAGAATCTCGTCGCCTTAATAAAAAAGAAATCAGCCAACTACACACTATGGCTGTAACCAAGAAATAATGAAACGCATCTTAATAGCGCCAGTACGCTTTTACCAACGTTTTATCTCACCGGCCTTTCCGCCCTCATGTCGTTTTGAACCTACTTGTTCCAACTACATGATTCAGGCTATTGAAAAACATGGCTTCAAGGGTGTCTTGATGGGTTTGGCTCGGATTTTCCGATGCCATCCTTGGTCGAAAACAGGTAAGGACCCCGTCCCAGACCACTTTTGCCTCAGACGAAATCAAGAAGAAAAATAACCCAACATCACCTGATGTTGGGTTTTCTTGTTTATTTCAAAGCTTTTTGAGCGTCTTCAATCATGAGTTTGGTTGATTCAAGACCGCCACCACTTAGATACCAGAGGTCTGGTGTGAGTTGGATGATTTTACCGTTTTTAGCAGCAGGAGTCTCAGCGATGAGGGCATTTTCTAGGACGCCGTCGTTGCTAGAGTTGTCCCCACCGATGGCAAGAGTACGGTTGATGACAAAGAGGATGTCAGGATTGATTTCTTTGACACTTTCAAAGCTGACTTCCTGGCCATGGCGAGAGTCTTCAAATTCGGTGTCAGTTGGCTTGAATTTTAAGGTTTGATACAAGAAAGAGAAACGAGATTGGGCACCAAAGGCAGCCATTTTTCCTTCATTGAGGAGGATAGCAAGGGATTTTTTGTCAGAACTTTCGTTTTTAGTTGCGACTTCTTGGATGCTCTTGTCTAGGTTGGCCAATTCTTCCTTGGCCTTCTGTGTACCAGTTTCACCAAAGGCGCTAGCTAGAGATTCGATGTTGGCCTTGGTAGAAGTCCAGTAGTCGTCCTTACTTGCTTGGAAGAGAACAGTTGGAGCAATTTCTTTGAACTTGTCTACGAATTTTTGGGTACGTGGGGAAGCGATAATCAAATCCGGCTCAAGAGCAGCGATGGCTTCTAGGTCTGGCTCAACCATGGCACCCACATTGTTGACATTTCCTGCAAGATCTTTTAGGTAGGTCGGAACAGTTTTTGTAGGCATTCCGACGATATTCTTTTCAAAACCTAAAGCGCGAATAGTATCCGCAGCACCAAGGTCAAAGGTCACAATCTTTTCAGGAACCTTTGAAAGTTTGACTTCGTCTAGTGAACTTTTAATGGTTATCTCTGTTGGAGCAGAGCTACTTGTCTCTGTCTGTTTAGTGCTTGAGTTTGTATTTGTACTACATGCACCAAGTAGGAGCAAGAAGCTAGCCACTAGGGCAGTGAGATAAAGTTTAAGGGATGTTTTCATGATTTCTCCTTTTTAAAATGTGATAACGATGTAGGGAGTCTCTGGGACTTATTGACCACGAGACAGAGGTTTCTCTAACATGAGTTCAGAATAGCTAGCTATAGATACAGATCTTTTTGCCATTGATATCAGCCAGCGTGATGGGAATCTCATAAAGTTGGCTGAGCAGGTCAGCCTGCATGATTTGAGCAGTCATTCCCTTGCAAAAGACTTGACCGTCCTTGAAGGCAACAATTTCATCCGCATACTGGCTAGCCATGTTGATATCGTGGAGGACGATGATAATGGTTTTGCCAAGTTCCTCCACCAGTCGCCGAAGGATCTGCATCATGCTGACACTTTGCTTGATATCGAGATTATTGAGCGGTTCGTCTAGCAAGATAAAGTCTGTATCTTGGGCCAGTACCATAGCGATAAAGACACGTTGCAACTGTCCACCAGACAGACTATCGATGTAGCGGTCTTTTAAGTTTGTCAGTTCCAGATAGTCCAGAGTTTCTCGGATTTTTTCCCAGTCTTCTGCCTTCAGTCGACCACGGCTGTAGGGAAAACGTCCAAAGCTGACCAGTTCCTCAACGGTCAATTTGGCTTGGTAATTGATTTTCTGCTTTAGGATAGTCAGTTCTTTTGCCAGTTCTTGCGAATTCCAACTCTCGATTTCACGGCCTTTGATACTGAGAATTCCCTGATCTTTCTTGGTCAGTCTGCTCATGATGGAGAGGAGAGTTGATTTTCCAGCGCCGTTTGGACCAATAAAGGCTGTCAGTTTCTGAGGACTGACTTCAAGCGAAATGTCTTGCAAAATATCCTGTTTTTGAATGGATTTGTCAATGTTTTCCAGTTTCACCGACGCGCCCTCCTGTAAAGTAAGATAAAGAATAAGATACCTCCAACACTCTCGATAATCATGCTGATGCGAATTTCCAGAGCAAAGACACGTTCGATGAGGGCTTGCCCCAAGGTCAAACTAATAAATCCAATCAGAATAGCTACGATAAAGAGCAACTTGTGCTGATAATCTTTGATGATTAGGTAGGTGAGATTGGCTAGCATAAAGCCGAAGAAGGCCATAGGCCCTACCAAGGCAGTGGCTGTTGAGGTCAAAAGCACGATGCCCCAGAGGAGTTCTCTCTGTTCTTTTTCAACATCGAGTCCCAGTATCTGAGCCGTTTCTCTTTGCAAGTGCAAGACATCCAGAACGACTGCTTTTCGAAAGAAAAAGATTGTCAAAGCGAGGATGATCAGAGAACCGATGGCTAGGATGGAAGTGTTGAGATGTTGAAAGGAGGCAAAGAGACTGTTCTGCAGTTTATCGTATTCATTTGGATCCATCAGGACTTGGAGGAAGGTACTGATATTTCGAAAGAGACTTCCGAGTGCTAGACAGATTAGCAGAATGAAGACCAGATCTTGCTTCATCAGCGTCTTCAAATAACCTTGTAAGGCGAGAAAGAAGAGGGATTGAAGCAGAAGCAAGACTAGGAATTCTAAGATAGGAGACTTTCCAAGTTGTAGAAATTTGCTTTCAAATATCAGTAGTAGGGTCTGTAGCAAGACATAGAAGGATTCGATTCCCAAAATACTTGGCGTCAGAAAGCGATTTTCCGTCAGGGTTTGAAAACTAATGGTCGAAATCCCAGTCGCGATAGCTACCAAGAGATAAACGATGATTTTTTGGGAACGTAGCTTCCAGGCAAAGGTAGACAGGTTAGTGATGGGCCAAAAGTAGAGGAGACAAGCTCCGAAGGCAAGAATAATGAGAAGCCCGAAGAGTTTCGTATGTTTGCTTTTAAACGGCATCTTTTCGTCCCCCTCTCCATAGAAGTAGGATAAAGGCTAGACTACCGATGATTCCTAGAATGAGACTGACAGACAGCTCATAGGGCCGAATCAAGACTCGAGAGAGGATGTCGCAGGCCAGAACCATATTGGCTCCGACCAGAGCGACGATGAGTTTGGTTTGGCTCAGATTATCTCCATAGCGCTTGCGGACCAGATTGGGAACGATGACCCCGAGAAATGGCAAGGCACCCACGGTAATCATGGTGACACTTGTCGTTAGCGCCACTAGAAAGAGGGCCAGTTTTTCAAGTAGGGAGTAGGAAATCCCCAAACTCTCGCTGGTTTCCTTGCCCAGATTCATGATGGTAAAGGTTTGGGATAATTTCCAAACGGCTATCAGGATAATGAGGCCTAAGAAGAGCCACTCATACTGATGGGTCTGAATCATGGAGAAGGAGCCCTGGGTCCAAGCCGTCATACTCTGAACCAGATTGAAACGATAGGCGATAACTTCTGTGATAGAACCGATAATCCCACTATAGATGATCCCGATCAAGGGCAACATCCACCTTTCCTTTATAGAAAAAATAGTCATAAAAGCAAGGAAGAAGAGGGTAAATAAGATGGATGAGACAAAAGCAAAGAGCATCTTTTGGGTCAGACTCGCAGACGGAAAGACAAAGAGGCTCAACACCATTCCCAGTTTGGCGGCTTCTGTCGTTCCGACTGTACTCGGAGCAGCAAATTGATTTTGAGTAATGGTCTGCATGAGGAGTCCTGCCATGCTCATACTGGAGGCTGCAAGGAGAATACTGATGGTCCTTGGAAGACGCGACTCTTGAAAGAGAAGCCAAGTCTGTTGGTCAAAAGCAAAGAATTTTTCCCAAGAAAAATCACTGGTTCCAATGCTGATAGAGAGAAAGATCAGGAGTAGAAGTAAGCCAGTTAAATAATGAGAAAGTTTCATACCCTGTCCTTTCGTGTAGATTTGGTATAAAAATACCCTTGGAGATAATGTAACACGATTTCTTTAATCTGTCAATAAATTTTCTGACAATTTAATGTAAAAATAAAGAAAAATTCCTGAAATTACATCTGCCCCTCTCTTTTATTGGAAAACTGAGTAAAAACCAATCTACCTTCCCACTATCCTTCTCCTATAAAAAGTGGTAAAATGGAGGACAGAAAGAAGGAACTGATATGACAACATTATTTTCAAAAATCAAAGAAGTAACAGAGCTTGCTGCGATCTCAGGCCACGAAGCGCCTGTCCGGACTTATCTTCGTGAAAAGTTGACACCACACGTGGATGAAGTAGTGACAGATGGCTTGGGTGGTATTTTCGGTATCAAGCATTCAGAAGCTGCCGATGCACCGCGTGTTTTGGTCGCTTCTCACATGGATGAAGTTGGTTTTATGGTCAGCGAGATTAAGCCAGATGGAACCTTCCGTGTGGTTGAAATCGGTGGCTGGAATCCTATGGTGGTCAGCAGTCAACGCTTTAAACTCTTGACTCGTGACGGTCGTGAAATTCCAGTGATCTCAGGATCTGTCCCTCCACATTTGACACGTGGAACAGGTGGACCAACTATGCCAGCAATTTTAGATATCATTTTTGATGGTGGGTTTGCAGACAAGGCTGAGGCAGAAAGTTTTGGCATCCGTCCTGGTGACACCATTGTCCCAGATAGTTCCGCTATCTTGACAGTCAATGAAAAAAATATCATCTCAAAAGCTTGGGACAACCGCTATGGTGTCCTCATGGTAAGCGAGCTTGCAGAAGCTTTGTCAGGCCAAAAGCTCGGAAATGAACTCTATCTTGGTGCCAACGTCCAAGAAGAAGTTGGTCTTCGTGGTGCTCATACTTCCACAACCAAGTTTGACCCAGAAGTCTTTCTGGCAGTTGACTGCTCACCAGCAGGTGATGTCTATGGTGGCCAAGGCAAGATTGGGGATGGAACCTTGATTCGCTTCTACGATCCAGGTCACTTGCTCCTCCCAGGTATGAAGGACTTCCTTTTGACAACGGCTGAAGAAGCTGGTATCAAGTACCAATACTACTGTGGAAAAGGCGGAACAGACGCTGGGGCAGCTCATCTGAAAAATGGCGGTGTCCCATCTACAACCATCGGGGTCTGCGCTCGTTATATCCATTCACATCAAACACTTTATGCTATGGATGACTTTATTGAAGCTCAAGCCTTCTTGCAAGCCTTGGTGAAAAAATTGGACCGCTCAACGGTTGATTTGATTAAAAATTATTAAATATAAGGGAGGTGGTCAGGATGGCAGAACCAAACCTAGAAAGCCTTATAAGAGATCTCTACAACCATGCTCGTCAGGGTTTGAGTGAAGATTTAGTTGCTGCTCTCCTAGAGACTGCTAAAAAACTGCCTACCACTAATGAGCAATTATTAGCAGTCCGTCTCTCAGGGCTTGTCACCCGTGAATTGCTCACCAATGCTAAACACCCAGCACCTGAATTGATCAATTTGGCGCGCTTTATCAAAAGAGAAGAAGCCAAGTACAGAGGCACTGCAGTTTCTGCTATTATGTTTGGAGAGCTCTTTAAAATGCTTTGATTCCACTGTGAATCAAAGTATTTTTTATATGTCAGAAAAGACATTTTTGATTAAGAGAAAAAGCCATCCCATTCAGGATAGCTTTTTGGTACTTAGATTTGTTCAGCAATGACCTTTTCGGCTAGGTTCATAGCATGGTCAGATACACGAGTGTAGTGGGAAATGATGTCGATAAAGTTGACTCCAGCTTGTGTAGAACACTCACCTTTGTTAAGGCGTTTGATGTGGGTCTTTCTGAGAACACGTTCCATATTGTTGATTTCTTTATGGCGTTCAATCAGACTTTGAGCTTTTTCAATATCATTGTTCTCCACGCTATCAAGGGCATCTTTGATAAATGCAGTAGTTTTTTGATAGATATCAGCTAATTCCTCTAGAGCAGCTTCAGAAAAATGAACATCCTTGCGTTGGAGGTAGTCTGTTAGGTTGAGCAATCCTTCTGCGTGGTCCCCAATTCGTTCCAAGTCACGAGATGAATCCAGAATGTTAGTCAACACTTCGCTTTCCTTTTGGCTCAAGGATTCGCTTGAGAGTCTGATGAGGTAACGAGTGAGTTTTTCATCGATGGTGTTGATGGCTTCCTCTGTCTTGTGCCCTTTTTCAGCTACCTTTTCATCCAAACCGATGATATAGGTATAAGAGAGGTCGAAAGCTTTGGCTGCATAGTTCCCCAAGTGCAAGAGTTCTTTTTTAGCATTTCCGAGAGCGATAGAAGGAGATTGCTGGATAAGTTGTTCGTCGAGATAAAGAGGCTCGTACTTGACAACTTCGTCTTCACCAGGGATGAGCTTGGTTACAAAGTAGGCCAAGGCTCCGATGAATGGAAATTGTACAATGGTATTACTTACGTTAAAGGCACCGTGAGAGAAGGCGATGGTCATCTCAGGTGAGAGGTGAAGGAGCGCTTGGAAGTACTCAATCATAGCAGTGAAGGGGCCTAATAAGATTAGGCAAAGAATAGTTCCTAAAACGTTAAAGGTAACGTGGGTTGCCGCAACGCGCTTTGCAGAGACATTGGCTCCAGCTGCCGCAATGATAACTGTTAGGGTTGTCCCGATATTATCTCCGAAAAGAACTGGTAGTGAACCTTTAAGGTCAAGGAACCCACCTGCATAGAGGCCTTGCAAAATCCCGATTGTAGCCGAGGAAGCCTGGATGAGGACGGTAATCACTGCACCAGCTACCACTCCTAAAATAGGATTTTGCCCCAAGGTTACCATATATTCCTTGAATTGTGGTAAATCTTTAAGTGGGCTCATACCGGCACTGATGAGGTTGAGGGCGTAGAAGATTCCCCCGACACCAAACAGGATGCGCCCGATATTGTTTGCTGTTCTGTTTTTTGTAAAGAAGAGGAACATGGTTCCAAGGAAAATCAAGGGCAAAGCATACTCACCCAATTTGAAACCGATGATAAAGGAAGTAACAGTGGTTCCAATATTGGCTCCCATGATAATTCCGATAGCTTGTCTAAGAGTTAGAAGACTAGCGCTGACCAGCCCAACAGTGATAACTGTAACCCCTGTGCTTGACTGAATGAGAGCAGTTACGACAATCCCGACTAGAACACCTAAAAAGGGATTGCTGGTGTACTTGTCAATGTAAAAACGAAGGCGATCTCCAGCAGCTTGTTGCAAACCATCTCCCATGGTCTTAATGCTGTATAAAAACAGTCCTAGACCTCCTAAAAAGTGAAATAAAATTTCCTGCCAATTAATGGACATTTCTTTTTCCTCCGAAAAATAATCGCGGAATTTCTCCTATTCTATTTTAAAGGATAATAGGAAATCCCACAAGTGTTTTCTTGATATTTTAGTAAGAAATCGCTAACTTTTTTAAATTTCTTCCTTAAATAGAGTTCTTACCTCAAGTATAAATGTCTGCAAGGATTATATCCAAATTAAACTGTTTCTTATCCTAGTTATAGTTTTTTTATCAAACAGATTGACAACGCTTTCATATAAGATAGAATGAAGATAATCCTGTTCTGATGATTGATTGTGGGAACAGTTACTTTTTTGTTTTATTAGGAGGATAAGATGAAAGATCTATTTTTTGAAAACCGTTGCCGTTACAGTATTCGTAAGTTGTCAATCGGGGCTTGTTCCTTAATGATTGGATCAGCTCTATTCGCAAGTCCAGCTCTTGCCGAACAGGTCGCTGTCCCTGAAACAGCTAAACCAGACACTGCAGCTATCGAAAAACAATTATCGGAAACAGAGAATAAAGTATCTGAGCAACCAATTTTAGAAAACACTCCAGCAATAACGGGTCTGGTTAATGAAAAAGAAGAAGCAAAGCCAACTCCGACAGATAAAACTGAAAAACCTGCTCAACCAACTGACAAAGAAGGAGTCAAGCCTGAGGAAGCTCCTCAAGTGGCTGACAATAAAGCAGACAAACCGACTCTAGCAGACGTTCCTAAAAACGAAGAAAAGAGTCTCCGACCAAAAGAAATCAAATTTGATACTTGGGAGGATTTGTTGAAATGGGAACCGGGTGCGCGTGAGGATGATCCCATTAACCGTTCCTCAGTTGAACTCGCTAAGCGCCATAGAGGCCAGTTGGTCAATGAAAAAGCAAGCAGAAGAGCTAAAGTTCAGGCGCTAGCAAATACCAACTCAAAGGCCAAAGACCACGCTTCTGTCGGTGGAGAGGAATTCAAGGCCTATGCTTTTGACTATTGGCAATACTTGGATTCAATGGTCTTCTGGGAAGGCCTAGTCCCAACTCCAGATGTCATTGATGCTGGGCACCGCAACGGAGTTCCCGTTTATGGAACACTCTTTTTCAACTGGTCAAACAGCATCTCCGACCAAGAGAAATTTGCCGCTGCCTTGAAACAAGATGCAGATGGCACCTTCCCTATCGCACGAAAACTCGTCGATCTTGCTAAGTACTACGGTTTTGATGGCTATTTCATCAATCAGGAAACAACGGGGGAATTGGTAGAACCTCTTGGTGAAAAGATGCGTCAGTTCATGCTCTATACAAAAGAATACGCAGCCAAAGTCAACCACCCAATCAAGTATGCTTGGTATGATGCCATGACCTACAAATACGGTCGTTACCACGAAGATGGTCTTGGTGATTACAACTACCAGTTTATGCAAAAAGAAGGTGACAAGGTTCCTGCAGACCAATTCTTTGCCAACTTCAACTGGAACAAGGAAAAGAATGACCACTCCGTAGAGATGGCAAAATGGCTAGAACGTAGCCAATATGATGTCTTTGCAGGCTTGGAATTGCAACAAGGTGGTTCTTATAAGACCAAAGTCAAATGGGATGCCCTCTTAGATGAAAAAGGCAAGTTGCGTTTGTCATTGGGACTCTTTGCGCCAGATACGATTACCAGTCTAGGGAAAACAGGAGAAGACTACCACAAGAACGAAGACATCTTCTTTACAGGTTACCAAGGAGATCCGACGGCTCAAAAACCAGCGGACAAAGAGTGGTATGGGATTGCTAATTTAGTTGCGGACCGGACACCAGCAGTAGGACGCACCTTCACTACCTCTTTTAATACAGGCCACGGTAGAAAGTGGTTTGTAGACGGCAAAGTTTCTAAGGATTCTGAGTGGAACTACCGTTCGGTTTCAGGTGTCTTGCCAACATGGCGCTGGTGGCAGACTTCGACGGGGGAAAAACTTCGTGCAGAATACGACTTTACAGACGCCTATAATGGTGGGAACTCCCTTAAATTCTCAGGTGATGTAGCTGGCAAGACAGACCAGGATGTGAATTTGTATTCTACTAAACTAGAAGTGACTGAGAAAACCAAACTCCGTGTTGCCCACAAGGGAGGAAAAGGCTCTAAAGTTTATATGGCCTTCTCTACAACACCAGACTACAAATTTGAGGATGCAGACGCATGGAAAGAACTAACCCTTTCTGATAACTGGACGAATGAAGAATTTGACCTCAGCTCACTAGCTGGAAAAACCATCTATGCAGTCAAACTCTTCTTCGAGCATGAAGGAGCTGTAAAAAATTATCAGTTCAATTTAGGTCAATTAACAATTTCAGACAATCACCAAGCACCACAAGCGCCGACAGGCCTCTCTGTGGTGAAGCAATCACTTAAAAATGCCCAAGAAGCTGAAGCAGTTGTCCAGTTTGCGGGTAACCAAGATGCAGATTTCTATGAAGTCTACGAAAAAGATGGAGATAACTGGCGTTTGTTGACAGGATCATCTGCTTCCACTATCTACTTGCCAAAAGTTAGCCGTTCTGCTAATGCGACTGGTAGGACTCAGGAACTGAAAGTCGTTGCAGTTGGTAAAAATGGCCTCCGTTCTGAAGCGGCGACAGCATCCTTTAACTGGGGGATGACTGTTCAAGATACCAGTCTTCCTAGACCTTTGGCTGAAAATATTGTTCCAGGTGCAAAGGTTATCGGTAGCACTTTCCCAAATACTGAAGGTGGTGAAGGCATCGAAGGTATGTTGAACGGTACCATTACTAGCTTGTCAGATAAATGGTCTTCAGCTCAGTTGAGCGGTAGTGTGGATATTCGCTTGACCAAGCCACGTACCGTTGTTAGATGGGTCATGGATCATGCGGGAGCTGGTGGTGAGTCTGTTAACGATGGTCTGATGAACACCAAGGACTTTGATCTTTATTACAAGGATACAGATGGCGAGTGGAAACTAGCTAAGGAAGTCCGTGGCAATAAAGCGCACGTTACGGATATCACTCTTGATAAACCAATCACCGCCCAAGACTGGCGTTTGCATGTCATTACATCTGACAACGGAACACCTTGGAAAGCCATTCGTATCTACAACTGGAAGATGTACGAAACCTTGGACACAGAAAGTCAAAATATTCCAATGGCTAAGGTAGCTGCTCGTTCACTTGGAAACCACCAAGTTCAACTAGGCTTCTCTGATGTTCCGGCAGGCGCAACCATCACCGTTTACGACAAGGCAGACTCACAAACACCAATTGCAACCTTGAAGACTGAAACTGGTGGCGACTTGGCAACAGCACCATTAGCATTTGACAAACAACCAACTCTCCTCTACTATCGTACCCAACTACCTGGCAAAGAAATCAGTAACACCTTGGCTGTAGCGATTCCGCAGGATGAAAGAAAAATTAAATCTGTTAGCCTTGAAAAAGGACCTAAGAAGACGATTTACAAAGAGGGAGAAAAACTTGACCTCAGAGGGGGAACCCTCCGTGTTCAATACGAAGGGGGACAAGTCGACGAGCTGATTAACCTTACTCACTCAGGTGTGACGGTATCTGGCTACGATGCTCATCAAAAAGGGGAACAGAAGCTCGCAGTCAGCTACCTTGGACTTCCGGTTACTGATGACTTAAACGTACAAGTGACTGGTCAAGATGAAGGGAAGCCGAAAGAAGTAGCAGGTCTGTACATTACTCAGAAACCGAAAACAGACTATCTAGTAGGTGATCAACTGGATCTTGCAGAGGGTCGCTTCAACGTTCTCTATGATGATGAGACAGAAGAAAGCCATGCCTTCACAGATCAAGGTGTTGAAATTACGGGCTACGATGCTCAAAAGACTGGTCGTCAGACCTTGACCCTGCATTACAAGGGGCACACCGCTGAGTTTGATGTCTTAGTTTCTCCAAAAGCAGCTGTCAACGATGAGTACCTCAAACAAGAAATCACTGCTGTCCAAGGCCGTCAGTCAACCCTTGCTTACACCTTCTCAAGTGAGGACAAACAAGCAGCACTAGTAGAGAAGCTCAATGCAGCGAAAGCTGTAGCAGAAAACCACAATGCTAGTCAAGAAGAAGTCAACCAGGCTTTGAATGAGTTGAAACAAGCAGGGACAGACTTAGATGGAAATCAACGTTATCAAACTGCTAGAGAAGAATTGGAAAGCTTGTTGACAAAAGTTCGTGAAAAAGATCCTAAAGCTGAGTTGATTGCCCAAGCAGAAACTTTGTTAGCTTCACAAACGCCAACTCCACAAGCTTATGCGGATATGAAAGAAAAGCTGAATAAGAAATTAGCTCCTGCAGAAGAAAGTCACCACGTTGGCAGCATGGATCCAAATGAAGTGGCTCCAACGGTTGAAGCTCTCCCTGAACTAGTTATTGAAACTGAAACAACAGCCTTTGAACGTCAGGAGCGACCAAACTCCGAACTTCTCAAAGGACAACGCCGTGTTGTGCAAGCTGGAGTTGAAGGCCAAGTTCGTCATTTTGTAGAAGTGGATGCCCAAGGCAAACGCACTCTTCGTTGGACTGAGGTAGTCAAAGAATCAATCCCAGAAATCACCGAAGTT
Source organism: bacterium (assembly GCA_905221265.1). Classification (GTDB taxonomy): domain Bacteria; phylum Bacillota; class Bacilli; order Lactobacillales; family Streptococcaceae; genus Streptococcus. The sequence goes on from CAJNCQ010000003.1 coordinate 252,150, forward strand.
GGTACAAAAGTTCTATCTAGCAACCAACCAGCTGAAGGTGTGAAAGATCTAGTTCACGAGAAACCAACTCTTGAAATTGAAGAAAAACCACTTGCCTTTGAACGTCAAGAACGACTAAATTCAGATCTCCTCAAAGGTCAACGTCGTGTTGTGCAGGCAGGAGTTGAAGGCCAAGTTCGTCACTTTATAGAAGTTGATTCCCAAGGTAATCACACCCTTCGTTCGACAGAAGTTGTCAAGGAAGCCCTTCCGGAGATCACCGAAGTCGGAACGAAAGAAGAGCAAGTCTCACAAACAAGGGATCAAGCTCTCTCAGAAACACCAGCAAAAGTTGAAGAAGTAAGTAAAGAGCTGCCAAATACGGGAGCGACAAGAGATGCTAGTCTAGTAGCGCTGGGTCTTATCGGAGTGATGAGTGGCTATGGACTTGTAGCTTTGAAAAAGAGAGAAGATTAATCGGATTTAGAATTCTTGGATCTTCTCATATAAAACTAAAAATAAGGTTTGACTGCAGATCGGTCAAACCTTGTTTTAATTACTTATTTGATGAGGTCTTTCTAGAGTTTATTTAAAAAATACTAGTTTCAGTTGCAATAATGAACTTGAAAAGTTTAGGGTTTTTCTATCTCTTTTGCGGATTTTGTGATATAATTAACACGTATAAAAAAAGAAGGAGTCATATCTAATGGCAAAATTGACTGTTAAAGACGTTGACTTGAAAGGGAAAAAAGTTCTCGTTCGTGTTGACTTCAACGTACCTGTTAAAGATGGCGTGATTACCAATGACAACCGTATCACTGCAGCTCTTCCAACTATCAAGTACATCCTTGAACAAGGTGGACGTGCTATCCTCTTCTCTCACCTTGGTCGTGTAAAAGAAGAAGCAGACAAAGAAGGTAAATCACTTGCTCCTGTAGCTGCTGACTTGGCTGCTAAGTTGGGACAAGAAGTTAAATTTATCCCAGGTGTTACACGTGGTGCTGAATTGGAAGCCGCTGTTAACGCTCTTGAAGATGGACAAGTTCTCTTGGTTGAAAACACTCGTTTCGAAGATGTTGACGGCAAGAAAGAATCTAAAAATGATCCTGAGCTTGGTAAATACTGGGCATCACTTGGAGATGGCATCTTCGTAAACGATGCATTCGGTACAGCTCACCGTGCACATGCATCTAACGTTGGTATCTCAGCAAACGTTGAAAAAGCAGTTGCTGGTTTCCTTCTTGAAAACGAAATTGCCTACATCCAAGAAGCAGTTGAAGCTCCAGAACGCCCATTCGTGGCTATCCTTGGTGGTTCAAAAGTTTCAGACAAGATCGGTGTTATCGAAAACTTGCTTGAAAAAGCTGATAAAGTTCTTATCGGTGGTGGGATGACTTACACATTCTACAAAGCTCAAGGTATCGAAATTGGTAACTCACTTGTAGAAGAAGACAAATTGGATGTTGCCAAAGCTCTTCTTGAAAAAGCAAACGGCAAATTGATCTTGCCAGTTGACTCAAAAGAAGCAAACGCATTTGCTGACTACACTGAAGTGAAAGACACTGAAGGTGAAGCAGTAGATCCAGGCTTCCTTGGTTTGGATATCGGTCCAAAATCTATCGCTAAATTTGACGAAGCTTTGACTGGTGCCAAAACAGTTGTATGGAATGGACCTATGGGTGTATTTGAAAACCCAGACTTCCAAGCTGGTACAATCGGTGTCATGGATGCTATCGTTAAACAACCAGGTGTGAAATCAATCATCGGTGGTGGTGATTCAGCTGCCGCAGCAATCAACCTTGGTCGTGCAGACAAGTTCTCATGGATCTCTACTGGTGGTGGAGCATCAATGGAACTCCTTGAAGGTAAAGTATTGCCAGGATTGGCTGCACTTACAGAAAAATAATCTTTCGTAAATGAAACGATGAAAAGAGGAACTTTGTTTCCTCTTTTTCTTGTAGCTTGAATTAAAAACGTTTCCGATTGATTTTGGCTCATAAAATCAACTAAATTATGATAAAATGGAAATAGAAAGTTGAGATTATGGGTTATTTTAAAAAATATAAATTTGATAAGTCACAGTTCAAGCTTGGTCTACGAACCTTTAAAACCGGAATTGCTGTTTTTTTAGTTCTCTTGATTTTTGGATTCTTTGGTTGGAAGGGGCTTCAAATTGGGGCTTTGACAGCGGTCTTCAGTCTACGAGAAAATTTTGATAAGAGCGTCCATTTTGGAACTTCACGTATCTTAGGAAATAGCATCGGAGGTTTTTATGCTCTTGTCTTTTTTCTCTTAAATACCTTATTTCAAGAAGCCTTTTGGGTGACCTTGCTGATTGTGCCAATTTGCACCATGTTAACCATTATGACAAATGTCGCCATGAACAATAAGGCGGGAGTTATTGGTGGTGTAGCAGCTATGTTGATCATTACCCTATCAATACCGAGCGGGGAGACAATATTGTACGTGTTTGCTCGTGTATTTGAAACTTTTATGGGTGTTTTTGTGGCAATACTCGTAAATTATGATATTGAGCGACTGAAACTTTTTTGGGAGAAAAAAAGAAAATAATGTCATGTTTTATGACATTATCAATTGACGTATGTATTTTTTTAGACTATAATAGACAGAAAGAAGGAAATTGTGAATGAAGGAAAGAGAATTTCGCCGAAATATGGCTGTTTTTCCTATCGGCAGTGTGATGAAGTTGACCGATCTCTCGGCGCGTCAGATTCGTTATTATGAAGATCAAGAGTTGATAAAGCCTGATCGAAACGAAGGGAACCGTCGCATGTATTCTTTGAATGACATGGATCGTTTACTTGAAATCAAAGACTATATCTCGGAAGGTTTCAACATCGCTGCCATTAAGAAAAAATATGCTGAACGTGAGGCGAAATCCAAGAAAGCAGTGAGCCCAACGGAAGTGCGTCGTGCGCTTCATAATGAGCTCCTCCAACAGGGACGCTTTGCTTCAGCGCAGTCACCTTTTGGTCGCGGTTAGGCAACCGCAAGTAGTCATACATTAAGGAGAAAAACCATGCCAATCACAGCTGCAGATATTCGTCGTGAAGTCAAGGAAAAAAATGTTACCTTTATTCGTCTCATGTTTTCAGATATCTTGGGGACGATGAAAAACGTCGAAATTCCTGCTACAGATGAACAGTTAGATAAAGTCTTGTCAAACAAGGCTATGTTTGATGGATCTTCTATTGAAGGTTTTGTACGTATCAATGAGTCAGATATGTACTTGTACCCAGACTTGGATACATGGACAGTCTTCCCTTGGGGAGATGAGAATGGAAGTGTTGCAGGTTTGATCTGTGATGTCTATACAACAGAGGGTGAGCCATTTGCAGGTGACCCCCGTGGTAATCTGAAGCGTGCGCTTCGTCATATGGAGGAAGTGGGATTCAAATCCTTCAACCTTGGTCCAGAACCAGAATTCTTCCTATTTAAATTGGATGAAAATGGTGACCCGACACTTGAAGTAAATGACAAGGGTGGCTACTTTGATTTGGCACCTACTGACCTTGCAGACAATACGCGTCGTGAAATCGTGAATGTCTTGACCAAAATGGGATTTGAAGTAGAAGCAAGTCACCACGAGGTTGCGGTTGGACAACATGAAATTGACTTCAAGTATGATGAAGTCCTCCGTGCCTGTGACAAGATTCAAATCTTTAAACTTGTTGTTAAAACCATTGCTCGTAAACACGGTCTTTACGCAACCTTTATGGCAAAACCAAAATTTGGTATTGCTGGATCAGGTATGCACTGTAATATGTCCTTGTTTGATGCAGAAGGAAATAATGCTTTCTTTGATCCAAATGATCCAAAAGGAATGCAGTTGTCTGAAACGGCCTATCATTTCCTTGGTGGTTTGATCAAGCATGCCTACAACTATACTGCCATCATGAACCCAACAGTTAACTCATACAAACGCTTGGTTCCAGGTTATGAAGCACCTGTTTACATTGCTTGGGCTGGTCGCAACCGTTCACCACTTGTGCGTGTGCCTGCTTCACGTGGTATGGGAACTCGTCTTGAGTTGCGTTCAGTGGACCCAATGGCAAACCCATATATCGCTATGGCGGTTCTGTTAGAAGTTGGTTTGCATGGTATTGAAAACAAAATCGAAGCACCTGCTCCTATCGAAGAAAATATCTACATCATGACAGCAGAAGAGCGTAAGGAAGCTGGAATTACAGACCTTCCATCAACTCTTCACAACGCCTTGAAAGCTTTGACTGAAGACGAAGTGGTTAAGGCTGCCCTAGGTGACCACATCTATACTAGTTTCCTTGAGGCTAAACGTATCGAGTGGGCTAGCTACGCAACCTTTGTGTCACAATGGGAAGTTGATAACTATCTAGACCTTTACTAATATAGAAGAAAGATTGCCTGAGGGCGGTCTTTTTTTCTTGCATTTTATATCGAGCTGTGATATATTTTATATAACGAGATGCGATATATCGAACTAAATATAAGGTGTGATTAAATGGAATTAACTGATAAGATCAGGCGTGTTTACCTTCCCATGACCGAAACGGGTTTTTATATCTTGTTTTGTCTACAGAAGGAGAATCATGGTTATGGTATTACACAAAAGGTCAAGGAGATGACAGATTCCCAAGTTTTGATTAGTCCAGGGACTATGTATGGGACCTTGTCAAAGATGGAAAAGGATGGTTTGATTTCCTTCGTCCGAGAAGAGGAGAAACGGAAAATCTATCAGATTACAGACTTGGGACGAAAAGTTTTGGAGATTGAACTGAAACGTATTGAACGGCTCTACAGAAACAGTCAAGAGGAATTATGATAGAAAAGAAAAATGTTTATCGAATTGTTACAATAGCGGATTATGAGAGGGAGGCAGTTTTTCTAGGGGAAATGCATGCTAAGGGCTGGAAGCTTAGGAAAGTAAGCTATTCTATCTTATTGGTTGCAGTTAAGTATACCTTTGAAAAGTGCCAACCGGAGCAGGTGGTTTATCAGTTGGACTTTTATCCTATGAAAGAGTCAGAGAGAGCCTCTTATTTGCAACTATTTAAAGATTGTGGCTGGGAGCATATTGCAGATTATAATGGTTTTTCCTACTTTAGAAAGCTTTATTCTGGAGTTGAGTCGGATGCCGAGTTTGAAATTTATAATGACGCGGCTGGGAAGTTAGCCATGGTAAAGCGTATTTTAAGACTGCGGATGCTTCCTATTTTGCTTCTCTTTTCAGCTCTACTACCGGTCTTCTCAAAGTTTGTCAGTGGAGCTAGTTCTTTCAGTTGGGGAATGTTTTTGATTGTCATAATAGATTGTGTTTTATTGATAGTTTTTGCGGTTCAGATTTCTTATATTTTTTGGAGCTTGTTTCAAAAGTGGAAAGAATTATCTGATAGCTGAAACAATACTTGTTTTCTGATTTGGAGGTCAGGCAATGAATAGCAAAGTACAATTTCGGATTTTCACCATTGTTGATTTGGACAAGGAAGAAGATTATTTGCATGAGATGCACTTGAAAGGTTGGAGATATAGAACTAGTCGTTTGGGCTTTTTCTATTTTGACCAATGTCAACCGGACGATGTCATCTACCATATCTATGATACTCGCCATCTTAAAAAGTATAAGCATGAACTGCAAAATTTTAGGAATAGAGATTGGGAATTGATAGAAACAGGTTTTTGTTCAATTCTTCGTAAATCATCTTCAGATACACTTCCAGAGGATCAAGTCTATATGAGTAATGGTCTTAGATGGGAAGTTATGCGGTCTAGACTTCGATCCTGTACAGCTGCTTTCTCAGGTGGTCTTGTTGTTTGTATGAGTTTACTTCGAGAAAACTTGTCTCAATCTTTCTTTATTATTTTTGTTTTATATGCTTTCCTGATTTCTTATCTAATCCGTGGTTTTTTTAGGCTTAAAAGGAAATACCAAGTAGATGAAAGGTAAGTTTCTAGGTCTTCAGACTGATTTTTAGCACTCTTGGCAAAAGAGTGCTAATTTTTTGGGTTTTTGTCTTGACATTCTCTTCTAAGGGTGTATAATAGAATCATGAGTTAGCACTTGGGTGTGTCGAGTGCTAACTGATCAGACAGAGAGGAGTGATGAGATGGTTACAGAGCGTCAGCAGGATATTTTAAATCTGATCATTGACATCTTTACCAAAACGCACGAACCTGTCGGATCCAAAGCCTTGCAAGAGTCTATTAACTCTAGCAGTGCAACCATTCGTAATGATATGGCAGCTTTAGAAAAGCAAGGTTTGCTTGAAAAAGCTCATACTTCCAGTGGTCGGATGCCAAGTGTTGCTGGTTTTCAGTACTATGTGAAACACTCACTGGATTTTGACCGACTGGCTGAAAATGAGGTCTATGAGATTGTCAAAGCCTTTGATCAGGAATTCTTCAAACTGGAGGATATTCTACAAGAGGCTGCTAATGTCTTGACAGACTTGAGTGGCTGTACGGTAGTAGCACTGGATGTTGAGCCGAGCAGGCAACGGTTGACAGCCTTTGATATCGTTGTTTTGGGACAACATACTGCTCTTGCAGTTTTTACACTTGACGAGTCCCGAACGGTTACCAGTCAGTTTTTGATTCCAAGGAATTTCTTGCAGGAGGATTTGCTGAAGCTTAAGGCAATCATTCAGGAACGTTTCCTCGGTTACACCGTTCTAGATATTCACTATAAGATTCGGACGGAGATTCCGCAGATTATCCAGCGTTACTTTACAACGACGGACAATGTCATGGATCTCTTTGAACACATTTTTAAAGAAATGTTCAACGAAAACATTGTGGTGGCGGGCAAGGTCAATCTCTTGAATTTTGCCAATCTCGCAGCCTATCAGTTCTTTGACCAACCACAGAAAGTGGCTCTGGAGATTCGTGAAGGTCTGCATGAAGATCAGATGCAAAGCGTCCGTGTTGCGGACAGTCAAGAGTCTTGTCTGGCAGACCTAGCAGTGATTAGCAGTAAATTCCTCATCCCTTATCGAGGATTTGGAATTCTGGCGATTATCGGTCCGGTTAATCTGGATTACCAGCAATTGGTCAATCAACTCAATGTTGTCAATCGAGTACTAACTATGAAACTCACAGATTTCTATCGCTATTTGAGTAGTAATCATTATGAGGTGAGTTGAACATGAAATTACATAAATTCCTAAAAAGGAGGCGAAAAATGTCTGAGGAAATAAAAAACGAAGAAGTAAAAGAAGAGGAAGTGGTGGAAACGACTGAGGAAACAACTCCTGAAAAGTCAGAGCTAGACTTGGCAAATGAACGTGCGGATGAGTTTGAAAATAAATACCTTCGTGCTCATGCAGAAATGCAAAATATCCAACGCCGTGCCAATGAAGAGCGTCAAAACTTGCAACGTTATCGTAGTCAAGACTTAGGAAAGGCTATCCTCCCTTCTTTGGACAACCTTGAGCGTGCGCTTGCCGTTGAAGGATTGACAGATGATGTGAAGAAGGGCTTGGAGATGGTGCAAGAAAGCTTGGTTCATGCTTTGAAAGAAGAGGGAATCGAAGAAATCGCAGCCGACGGAGAGTTTGACCATAACTACCATATGGCTATCCAAACTCTCCCAGCAGACGATGAACACCCAGCAGACACTATTGCACAAGTCTTCCAAAAAGGCTACAAACTCCATGACCGCATCCTACGCCCAGCAATGGTAGTGGTCTATAACTAGGCAATTCTGACGGTTGCTGAAGCAACTCGTCAGAAAACGGCAATCGCTATGGCGTTTGCCTAGCCTCCTTACTAACTCGTCGTCGAAATAAAATCGATTTCGACTTCTCGTGTCGTAACATAATTGAAACCTTGTCCGAAACGACAATAAACTATGAAGAAAGATAAGAAATTGTTCAGCTTTGCAATAGTGAGCGGAGCGAACCAAAGGCGATACTCTTCGCCGTGGCGCTATTTGCGCAAACTTTGAGACCTTAGGCTCAAAGTTTAATCAAAGAGATTGACGAGTCAAGCTCTGACGGCGCCACCACTTAAGAAGAGTATCAAAAAGAAAAAACAACAAGGAGAAAAACACATGTCTAAAATTATCGGTATTGACTTAGGTACAACAAACTCAGCAGTTGCAGTTCTTGAAGGAACTGAATCAAAAATCATCGCAAACCCAGAAGGAAACCGTACAACTCCATCTGTAGTATCATTCAAAAATGGTGAAATCATCGTTGGTGACGCTGCAAAACGCCAAGCGGTAACAAACCCAGATACAGTTATCTCTATCAAATCTAAGATGGGAACTTCTGAAAAAGTTTCTGCAAACGGTAAAGAATACACTCCACAAGAAATCTCAGCTATGATTCTTCAATACTTGAAAGGTTACGCTGAAGATTACCTTGGTGAAAAAGTAACTAAAGCAGTTATCACAGTCCCAGCTTACTTCAACGATGCTCAACGTCAAGCAACAAAAGACGCTGGTAAAATCGCTGGTCTTGAAGTAGAACGTATCGTCAACGAACCAACTGCTGCAGCCCTTGCTTACGGTTTGGACAAGACTGACAAAGAAGAAAAAATCTTGGTATTCGACCTTGGTGGTGGTACATTCGACGTATCTATCCTTGAACTCGGTGATGGTGTCTTCGATGTATTGTCAACTGCAGGGGACAACAAACTCGGTGGTGACGACTTTGACCAAAAAATCATCGACCATTTGGTAGCAGAATTCAAGAAAGAAAACGGTATTGACTTGTCTACTGACAAGATGGCAATGCAACGTTTGAAAGATGCGGCTGAAAAAGCTAAGAAAGACCTTTCTGGTGTAACTTCAACACAAATCAGCTTGCCGTTCATCACTGCAGGTGAGGCTGGACCTCTTCACTTGGAAATGACTTTGACTCGTGCGAAATTTGACGATTTGACTCGTGACCTTGTTGAACGTACAAAAGTTCCAGTTCGTCAAGCCCTTTCAGATGCAGGTTTGAGCTTGTCAGAAATCGACGAAGTTATCCTTGTTGGTGGTTCAACTCGTATCCCAGCCGTTGTAGAAGCTGTTAAAGCTGAAACTGGTAAAGAGCCAAACAAATCAGTAAACCCTGATGAAGTTGTTGCTATGGGTGCTGCGATCCAAGGTGGTGTCATTACTGGTGATGTCAAAGACGTTGTCCTTCTTGATGTAACACCGTTGTCACTTGGTATCGAAACAATGGGTGGTGTCTTCACAAAACTTATCGACCGCAACACAACTATTCCAACATCTAAATCACAAGTCTTCTCAACTGCGGCAGACAACCAACCAGCCGTTGATATCCATGTTCTTCAAGGTGAACGCCCAATGGCAGCAGATAACAAGACTCTTGGACGCTTCCAATTGACAGATATCCCAGCTGCACCTCGTGGAATTCCTCAAATCGAAGTAACATTTGACATCGATAAAAACGGTATCGTATCTGTTAAGGCTAAAGACCTTGGAACTCAAAAAGAACAGACAATTGTTATCCAATCAAACTCAGGTTTGACTGATGAAGAAATCGACCGCATGATGAAAGATGCAGAAGCAAACGCTGAAGCAGATAAGAAACGTAAGGAAGAAGTAGATCTTCGTAATGAAGTTGACCAAGCCATCTTTGCGACTGAAAAGACAATCAAGGAAACTGAAGGTAAAGGCTTCGACGCAGAACGCGACGCTGCCCAAGCTGCCCTTGATGAGCTTAAGAAAGCCCAAGAAGACAACAACTTGGACGAAATGAAAGCGAAACTCGAAGCTTTGAACGAAAAAGCTCAAGGCCTTGCTGTTAAACTCTACGAACAAGCTGCAGCAGCACAACAAGCTCAAGCAGGAGCAGAAGGCGCACAAGCAACAGGAAACGCAGGCGATGACGTCGTAGACGGAGAGTTTACTGAAAAATAAGATGCAAAGCCCGTTAAAACCTCACAGGGAAAATAGGAAATCTGACGCAGAAACTTTAGTTTCTAGAAAGATTTGCACCTAAAGGTAGCCATATCTGTAGTTCGCTAAAGCGAAAACAGCTACGTCTCTTTTTCACCAAGAGGTTAGGGCGTGCTCAATTCAGCATTACTAGTTTGATTTTTAAAACTTGAAAGTCGTAATGATAGGAAGAAATCCAGAGGTTGCAACCCAGCCTCTGTTTTTCGGTAAAATAGAGGGTGTTGCTTATGAAAAAAGTACTTTGTATCCTTTATCCCAATTTTTCTCTTTATGAGATAGCCTCTCTAACAAGTACTTTAGCTCTGTCTTTTGACATCACGATTGATTATGTAGCTTCAGATTATTCGATGGTGGTCTCTGAAGATGGCTTGCCTTGTTTACCTACAAAAACATTGGATCAAGTACGTATAGAAGAGTATTCTTGTGTGATTTTGCCAGGAATGGTAAATATAGTTCCTGCTCTACAGGATGAAAAATTAGCCTCATTTTTGAGAGAACTCGGTGAGCAGGATATCTTAATTACAGCAATTTCTTCTGCGCCTCTTTTATTGGCAAAAGCAGGTTTATTGAACGATACGAAATTTACAGGTGGGATTTGGCAAAACTTCTTTGACTATTTTGAATTTCTTCCTCGGGAAAATTTCAAAGCAAAAGCTGTCCTGCAAGATAAAAATATCATTACTGCTATTGGCTTTGCACATCTAGAGTTTGCAAGAAAAGTGATTCTTAGTCTAGGTTTGGCAGAAAATACTGACAACTATTTTAAAGAACAGAACGAATATTCAGAAGAGGACTTGATTTTTACTCTATCGGACAAAGAGTTTGATGAAGTGAAGCAGAGTATAGAAAATACCCTCTAATGATTTACTTATAAATTATAGAAAGGAATAAGGGTGTTCGTAACTGAACTCGAGCGGAAAGCTTGGAAATTAGATAAGCCTCCTAAGAAATCAGGATTTCTTGTCGGTTTCCTAAATTTCAGTCGCTTTCTGTTCGCTCTTAGTATCTTGTATGAACAATACTGAATTTTATGATCGTCTGGGGGTGTCAAAAAACGCTTCGGCAGACGAGATCAAAAAGGCTTATCGTAAGCTTTCGAAAAAATACCACCCAGATATCAACAAGGAGACTGGTGCTGAGGAAAAGTACAAGGAAGTTCAAGAAGCCTATGAGACTTTGAGTGATGACCAAAAACGTGCAGCCTACGACCAGTATGGTGCTGCAGGTGCCAACGGTGGCTTTGGCGGTACTGGCGGTTTCGGTGGCTTTGACGGAGCAAGTGGCTTCGGTGGTTTTGAGGATATTTTCTCAAGTTTCTTTGGTGGAGGCGGGGCTTCGCGCAATCCAAACGCTCCTCGTCAAGGTGATGATCTCCAGTATCGTGTGAATTTAACCTTTGAAGAAGCTATTTTTGGAACAGAAAAGGAAGTTAAATACAATCGTGAAGCCAGCTGTCGTACATGTAACGGATCTGGTGCTAAGCCAGGGACAAGTCCAGTCACTTGTGGACGCTGTCATGGCGCTGGTGTTATTAACGTCGATACGCAAACTCCGCTTGGTATGATGCGCCGCCAAGTAACCTGTGATGTCTGTCATGGTCGCGGAAAGGAAATCAAAGATCCATGTACAACTTGTCACGGAACAGGTCATGAAAAACAAGCTCATAGCGTACATGTGAAGATTCCTGCTGGTGTGGAAACAGGCCAACAAATCCGCCTAGCGGGTCAAGGTGAAGCAGGCTTTAACGGTGGACCTTACGGAGACTTGTACGTGGTGGTTTCAGTTGAAGCTAGTGATAAGTTTGAACGTGAAGGAACGACTATCTTCTACAATCTGAACCTCAACTTTGTCCAAGCAGCCCTCGGAGATACTGTGGAAATTCCAACTGTACATGGTGATGTTGAATTGGTCATCCCAGAAGGAACTCAGACAGGTAAGAAATTCCGTCTACGTGGCAAGGGAGCGCCAAGCCTTCGTGGAGGTGCTGTTGGTGATCAATACGTAACCGTTAATGTCGTGACTCCGACAGGCTTGAACGACCGCCAAAAAGCAGCCCTTAAAGAATTCGCAGCTGCAGGTGACTTGAAAGTCAATCCAAAGAAAAAAGGCTTCTTTGACCATATTAAAGATGCCTTTGAAGGAGAATAAAGTAAAAAGAGCCGATTGGCTCTTTTTTTGTTATCTTTTAAAATTTATCATTGGGGAAATCATTTTCCAGCTGGTCTACTATTTATACTTTTGAGTGAGCAAGCCAGCTGCATCCATCTCTTGGATGAGTTGCTTGATTTCTGCTTCTTTACCAGATTTCACAGTGATGGTATCAATGTGGTTGATTGCCGAATTATCCTGAATATCCACTAAGGTCAAAGCTTTTTCATAGAATGAAATTCCCTTTTTAAAACTTTCCTGATCATCCCAAAAGAGAAGTGAGTAATTAGGGTTAAATTTCTTTCCTTTTTCTTGGAGATACTTCTCGCTTTCCTTCTCTAAAAATTGGAATAAGCCATGGTTGAACAAGTTATCCCCTACTTTATAGTAGGAAATCTCTCCTGTCTGGAGGACATAGACTTCGAGTCGGTTTTTGGTAAGTTTTGGACTTTCTTTTAGGACGGGGTGGCTATTGATGACCTCATCTGAGAAAGTAACATAAAAATGTAAGCCTCCACCCTCAAATTGATACCTTCCATTTGATTCTACTTTCTTAGGAGGCATGTCAAGAGAGATAAAGATTTGTTTTAAGTCATCATTCCCTTTTTGGATGTCACTCGGTGAGGCCTTGAAAAGATTCATAAGAAGTAGAAATGCCAGGGCTGCAAGCAGGCAGAGGCAACCACAAGGGATCGCGATGACCTTCGCTAGAACTTTTAAAAACTGTTTCACTTTCATTCCCTCACTTTTCTGTTCAAACCTAGTATCCAAAAAAGAGTTTAAGGAAAGTTGGAGACTCTCTTATCCTTGTTTTTCTTCTTGGAGGACCGCCTTTCTGGTTTGGAAATCTTTTTCCAAGACTTTGAACTTGTAGGTCAAGTCTTTTTGGTATTCCTTGATAAGGGCTTTTTGTTGGTCGATGATTTGCAGGCTGTTTTGAATGATATCCAAATCCTCCTTCATAGCCTCGACACGGTCGCTAGTGTCTATAAACTCCTCCGTGATGGTTTGGCGATTTTTCACGACAAAATAACTTCCAGCTGCAGCTCCTGCGAATAGCAATAGATTGGATAGTTTCATGGCAACTCCTTAAGCGTTTCTAATGGTTTCAGCGACTTGGGCAAGTTTGTCAAAGTCAGGTTCGTGAGCGATAAAGTCAATCTTGAGGTCATCTTCTGCACCGTAGCGAGGTACGAGGTGCACATGGGTATGAAAGACCGTTTGACCAGCGACTTCCTCGCAATTGGCAATGATATTCATGCCAGCAGCCTTGGTAGCTTTCATAACTTTTTGAGCTACTTTTGGTACTTGGGCAAAGAGTTGGCTGGCGCTAGTAGCATCCATTTCCAAAAGATTGCGATAGTGCTCTTTTGGTACGACCAAGGTGTGTCCTGGTGTTACTTGAGAGATATCAAGAAAGGCAAGAACCTGCTCATCCTCGTATACTTTTGAAGCAGGAATCTCCCCTGCGATGATCTTACAAAAAATGCAATCTGACATAAAATCCACCTCTACTGTATTGAATTTTGATATAATATAGCTACATTATACCAGATTCGGAGAAAATATGTTAGAAATTAAAAACCTGACAGGAGGCTATGTTCACGTTCCTGTCTTGAAAGATGTGTCCTTTACAGTTGAAAGTGGGCAGTTGGTCGGTTTGATTGGGCTCAATGGTGCTGGGAAATCAACGACAATCAATGAAATTATCGGTCTGTTGACCCCTTACAGTGGGGAAATCAAGATTAATGGTCTCACCCTGCGAGAAGATGCGACCAACTATCGCAAACAGATTGGCTACATCCCAGAAACGCCTAGCTTGTACGAGGAATTGACCCTCAGAGAGCATATTGAAACGGTGGCTATGGCTTACGGTATTGAGCAAAATGTGGCTTTTGAGCGAGTAGAACCTTTGTTAAAAATGTTCCGTCTGGATCAAAAATTAGACTGGTTTCCTGTGCATTTTTCCAAAGGAATGAAGCAGAAGGTCATGATTATCTGTGCCTTTGTCGTGGATCCGAGCCTTTTCATCGTCGATGAGCCTTTTCTTGGCCTCGATCCACTCGCTATTTCTGACTTGATTCAGCTTTTGGAAGCAGAAAAACAAAAAGGCAAGTCCATTCTCATGAGTACCCACGTTCTGGACTCGGCGGAGAAGATGTGTGACGCCTTTGTCATTCTCCACAAGGGAGAGGTGCGTGCCAAGGGGAATCTGGCGCAACTACGCGAAGCCTTTGACATGCCTGAAGCGAGTTTGAATGATATTTACTTGGCTCTGACCAAAGAGGAGGAGCTATGAAAGACTTGTTTTTAAAGCGAAAGCAGGCTTTTCGTAAGGAGTGTGTCGGTTATCTGCGCTATGTTCTCAATGACCACTTTGTCTTGTTCCTGCTGGTTCTCATCGGTTTTCTAGCTTACCAGTACAGTCAACTCCTGCAACATTTTCCTGAAAATCATTGGCCGATCCTCTTGTTCTTGGGGATTGTCTCTGCCTTGCTTTTGGCTTGGGGAGGAATCGCGACCTACATGGAAGTACCTGACAAATTCTTTCTCTTAGTCAGTGAAGAGGAGGTTACGTCCCACCTCAAAGGGCAGACAGTGCGCTCACTGGTCTTTTGGCTCTTTGTCCAAACCCTTTTCTTGCTGTTATTTGCGCCCTTATTTTTAGCCATGGGTTATGGCTTGCCAGTTTTTCTCATCTATGTACTTTTACTGGGAGCAGCGAAGTACTTCCTCTTTCGTCAAAAAGCCAGTAAATTTTTCACTGAAACTGGAATTGACTGGGACTATGTTATCGCCCAAGAAAGCAAGCGCAAGCAAGTCTTGCTTCGTTTCTTTGCTCTCTTTACTCAGGTCAAGGGCGTTTCAAATAGTGTCAAACGTCGCGCTTATCTGGATTTTATCCTAAAGACTGTTCAGAAAGTACCTGGGAAGATTTGGCAAAATCTCTATCTCCGCTCTTATCTGCGAAATGGAGATTTGTTTGCCCTCAGTTTGCGCCTCCTCTTCCTATCCTTGTTAGCTGTGATTTTTATCGAGCAAGCTTGGATCGCGACAGCAGTGGTGGTTCTATTTAACTACCTCTTGCTCTTTCAGTTGCTGGGCCTCTATCACGCTTTTGACTACCAGTACTTGACCCAGCTCTTTCCACTAGAAAAAGGGGAGAAAGAAAAGGGTCTGAAACAGATTGTAGTCGGTGTGGGAAGTGCAGTTCTTTTGTTAGAATTGCTGGTCGGAGCAGTGGTTTTTCAAGAAAAAATAGCCTTGTTGGCTCTTGTAGGGGCTAGTCTCTTCCTACTATTGTTTTATTTACCTTACCAACTGAAAAGATTGGTTGACGAATAGACCAAAAACTAGTAGAATAGTAAGGAAACTTTATACGGAGGAAAGAAATGGACTTGGGTGATAATGAGCTAACGCTGACCCCTATACCTGGGAAGAGCGGCAAAGCTTATATGGGAAGCTACCCTGATGGGAAGCGCATCTTTGTAAAAATGAACACCTCTCCAATCCTACCTGGCTTAGCCAGAGAACAAATCGCTCCTCAATTACTATGGACTCGTCGTTTGCCAGATGGTCGTGATATGTGTGCCCAGGAATGGTTGACGGGCAAAATCTTGACACCGCACGATATGAACCGCAAGCAGATCATCAATATCTTGACACGTCTTCACCGCTCACGTCCCTTGATGAAGCAGTTGAGCCGTTTGGGATATACCATGGAGACGCCAGTAGACTTGTTGCAGTCTTGGAGGCAAGAAGCACCCGAGGTCTTGAAACGACATCAGTACTTAAACTCGGTGATTGATGATTTGCGCAGGACAGTTCCAGGATTTAGAGAAGACCATGCTACGATTGTGCACGGTGATCTTCGCCATAGTAATTGGATTGAGACAGAGAGTGGACTCGTTTATCTAGTGGATTGGGATTCGGTTCGTCTGACGGATCGTATGTTTGATGTGGCGCATATGTTGTGTCATTATATTCCAGAGCAACATTGGCATGATTGGCTAACTTATTACGGTTATAAGTACAATCAGACAGTTTTAGATAAATTGTATTGGTACGGCCAGTATTCTTACTTGAGCCAGATTGCCAAATACTGTGAAAATCAAGATTTAGATAATGTAAACCGGGAGATTTATGCCTTGCGTGTCTTCCGTGACAAGTATGGAAAGAAGAGATGAGAGTTAGAAATCGTAAAGGGGCGACAGAGTTACTAGAGGCCAATCCCCAGTATGTCGTCCTCAATCCCTTGGAAGCTAAAGGGAAATGGCGAGACTTGTTTGGAAATGATCATCCTATTCATGTTGAAGTTGGAAGTGGAAAAGGGGCCTTCGTATCTGGAATGGCCAAGCAAAACCCTAACATCAACTACATCGGGATTGACATCCAAAAGTCGGTCTTGAGTTATGCCTTGGACAAGGTGCTTGAAGTTGGAGTGCCCAATATCAAGCTGTTGTGGGTAGATGGTTCGGATTTGACCGACTATTTTGAAGACGGTGAGATTGATCGTCTCTACCTAAACTTTTCAGATCCCTGGCCTAAAAAACGCCATGAAAAACGTCGTTTGACTTACAAGAGTTTCTTGGATACCTTTAAGCGTATCTTGCCTGAGAATGGGGAAATCCATTTCAAGACAGACAATCGTGGCTTATTTGAGTACAGCCTAGTGAGCTTTTCTCAGTATGGGATGAAACTCAATGGTGTTTGGCTGGACTTGCATGCCAGTGATTTTGAAGGCAATGTCATGACAGAGTATGAGCAAAAATTCTCCAGCAAAGGTCAAGTAATCTACCGAGTTGAAGCAGAATTTTAAGAAATAGCTTGAAAACCAGCCGTTTGAGTGCTTATGCTTTACATAAATTGCCAAACGTGCTATACTAATAGTAAGAATATGAGAAAGAGAGGCGGGGAAATATCTTCGCCTCTTGCTTATGAGGAGGTGGACACAATCGCAACAATCGTAGAATTAGTCAGAGAAGTTGTAGAACCTGTCATCCAAGAGCCTTTCGAACTCGTGGATATCGAGTATGGAAAGATTGGCAGTGACATGATTCTCAGTATTTTTGTAGATAAACCTGAAGGAATTACCTTGAACGACACGGCAGATTTGACAGAAATTATCAGTCCTGTCCTAGATACCATCAAGCCTGATCCCTTCCCAGAACAATATTTCCTAGAAATCACCAGTCCAGGCTTGGAACGTCCTTTGAAAACCAAGGATGCTGTCGCTGGAGCAGTTGGGAAATACATCCATGTCGGGCTCTACCAAGCCATCGATAAGCAAAAGGTCTTTGAAGGAACCTTGGTATCCTTTGAAGAGGATGAGTTGACTATGGAGTATATGGACAAGACACGTAAGAAAACAGTCCAGATTCCATACAGTTTAGTATCAAAAGCACGTTTAGCAGTAAAACTATAGAAAAGAAAGGATAGCTTTTGAGAATTCAAAAGTGAAGAAAAAATGAGTAAAGAAATGCTAGAGGCCTTCCGCATTTTGGAAGAAGACAAGGGAATCAAAAAAGAAGACATCATCGACGCAGTAGTAGAGTCGCTTCGTTCCGCTTATCGCAGACGCTATGGTCAGTCTGATAGCGTAGCCATCGACTTCAATGAAAAAACAGGTGACTTTACAGTCTATACTGTTCGTGAAGTTGTTGATGAAGTATTTGATAGCCGTTTGGAAATCAGCTTGAAGGATGCCCTTGCCATCAATTCAGCCTATGAGCTTGGTGACAAGATTAAGTTTGAAGAAGCACCAGCTGAGTTTGGTCGTGTAGCAGCCCAATCTGCTAAACAAACCATTATGGAAAAAATGCGCAAGCAAACACGTGCCATTACTTACAATACTTACAAGGAACATGAGCAAGAAATCATGTCTGGTACAGTAGAACGCTTTGACAACCGCTTCATCTACGTCAATCTCGGTAGCATCGAAGCCCAATTGTCAAAACAAGACCAAATCCCTGGAGAAGTTTTTGCTTCCCATGATCGTATCGAAGTTTATGTTTACAAGGTTGAAGACAACCCTCGTGGTGTCAACGTCTTTGTTAGCCGTAGCCATCCAGAAATGATCAAACGCTTGATGGAGCAAGAAATTCCAGAAGTCTACGATGGAACTGTCGAAATCATGAGCGTAGCTCGTGAAGCAGGTGACCGTACTAAAGTTGCCGTTCGTAGCCACAATCCAAACGTGGACGCTATCGGGACAATCGTTGGACGTGGTGGTGCTAATATCAAGAAGATTACCAGCAAATTCCACCCAGCTCGTTACGATGCCAAGAGCGACCGCATGATTCCTGTTGAAGAAAACATCGACGTTATCGAGTGGGTAGCAGATCCAGCTGAATTTATCTACAATGCCATCGCACCGGCAGAGGTTGACCAAGTTATCTTTGATGAAAATGACAGCAAACGTGCCTTGGTCGTTGTACCTGATAACAAGCTTTCTCTTGCAATCGGTCGTCGTGGACAAAACGTTCGTTTGGCAGCTCACTTGACAGGTTACCGTATCGATATCAAGTCTGCCAGTGAGTTTGAAGCTATGGAAGAAGCAGGTCAAGTGGATTACGCAGCTGCAGACGAATTGACAGAAGAATAAAAGCTGCTAGAGGAGGGAAAGATGAAAACAAGAAAAATCCCTTTGCGCAAGTCTGTTGTATCCAATGAAGTGATTGATAAGCGTGATTTGCTCCGCATTGTCAAGAACAAAGAAGGGCAAGTCTTTATCGATCCGACAGGCAAGGCCAATGGCCGAGGCGCTTATATCAAGCTAGACAATGCAGAAGCCCTAGAGGCAAAAAAGAAGAAAGTCTTTAACCGCAGCTTTAACATGGAAGTGGAAGAAAGCTTTTATGACGAGTTGATCGCCTATGTGGATCACAAAGTGAAAAGAAGAGAGTTAGGACTTGAATAAGCAAAAGATAAGCAATCTCTTGGGACTTGCTCAACGAGCAGGCCGGATCATATCGGGTGAGGAATTGGTGGTTAAAGCCATCCAAGACCAGAAAGCTAAGCTAGTCTTTCTAGCCCATGATGCTGGTCCTAATCTGACCAAGAAGATTCAAGATAAAAGTGACTATTATCAAGTAGAAGTTATAACCGTGTTTTCAACACTGGAATTAGGCATAGCAGTCGGGAAACCGAGAAAGGTTTTGGCTGTGACAGATGCTGGATTTACAAAGAAAATGAGGTCTCTTATGGAATAGAAGAGGAGGACATGATTTGTCTAAGAAAAGATTGTACGAAATCGCAAAAGAACTTGGAAAAGAAAGTAAAGAAGTTGTAGCGCGTGCAAAAGAGTTGGGCTTGGATGTGAAAAGCCACTCATCGAGCGTGGAAGCTACTGCTGCTGAGCAAATCGCAGCTAGCTTCAAACCTGCACCTGCTCCTAAGGCAGAAGCAAAACCTGCGACACCAGAAGCAAGTGTAGAAAAGAAAGCGGAAAAGCCTGCATCAGCTAAACCAGCTGCCGCAAAGGAAGAAAGTAAACCAGCTACACCTGCAGTTCCTAAGGAAGAAAAAGTAGTGGCTGCAAGACCACAAAGTCGAAATTTCAAGGCGGAGCGTGAGGCGCGTGCCAAAGAGCAGGCAGAGCGACGCAAACAAAACAAGGGCAACAACCGTGACCAACAACAAAACGGTAACCGTCAGAAAAACGACGGCCGTAATGGTGGCAAACCTGGTCAAGGGAACCGCGACAATCGCCGATTTAACGACCAAGGGAAGAAACCTCAAGGTCAAGGGAATCGTGGCAATGATCGCCGTCAGCAACAAGACTTCCAGCCCAAGCAAGCTGGTCCACGTGTTGACTTTAAAGCCCGTGCAGCAGCCCTAAAAGCAGAGCAAAATGCAGAGTACGCACGCTCAAGCGAGGAGCGCTTCAAACAATCGCAAGCTGCCAAAGAAGCCTTGGCTCAAGCTAATAAACGCAAGGAACCTGAGGAAATCTTTGAAGAAGCTGCTAAGCTAGCTGAACAAACGCAGCCAGCGGTAACAGTAGCTCCTGTAGCGAAAGAAGCGCCAGTGGATACACGTCGTAAAAAACAAGCTCGACCAGACAAAGAACGTGATGATTATGATCACGAAGAAGATGGTCCTAGAAAACAACAAAAGAATCGAAGTAGTCAGAATCAAGTGAGAAATCAAAGAAATAGTAACTGGAATAACAACAAGAAAAATAAAAAAGGGAACAAGCAAAACAACCGTAACCAGGCTCCAAAACCTGTTACAGAGCGTAAGTTCCACGAATTGCCAACAGAATTTGAGTATACAGATGGTATGACTGTTGCGGAAATCGCAAAACGTATCAAACGTGAACCAGCAGAAATTGTTAAGAAACTCTTTATGATGGGTGTGATGGCCACACAAAACCAATCCTTGGATGGAGAAACCATCGAACTCCTCATGGTGGATTACGGCATCGAAGCCAAACAAAAGGTTGAAGTGGATAATGCCGACATCGAACGTTTCTTCGTCGAAGATGGCTATCTCAATGAAGATGAATTGGTTGAGCGTCCACCAGTTGTAACCATCATGGGACACGTTGACCATGGTAAAACAACCCTCTTGGATACCCTTCGTAACTCTCGTGTTGCGACAGGTGAAGCAGGTGGTATCACTCAGCATATTGGTGCCTACCAAATCGTGGAAAATGGCAAGAAGATTACCTTCCTTGATACACCAGGGCACGCAGCCTTTACCTCTATGCGTGCGCGTGGTGCTTCTGTTACCGATATTACCATCTTGGTCGTTGCGGCAGATGACGGGGTTATGCCTCAGACTATCGAAGCCATCAACCACTCAAAAGCGGCCAACGTTCCAATTATCGTAGCTATCAACAAGATTGATAAACCAGGTGCCAACCCAGAACGTGTTATCGGTGAATTGGCAGAGCATGGGGTTATGTCAACAGCTTGGGGTGGAGATTCTGAATTTGTTGAAATCTCAGCTAAATTCAACCAAAATATCGATGAACTCTTGGAAACAGTCCTTCTTGTGGCTGAAATCCAAGAACTCAAGGCAGACCCAACAGTTCGTGCGATCGGTACTGTTATCGAAGCTCGCTTGGATAAAGGAAAAGGTGCGGTCGCAACCCTTCTTGTTCAACAAGGTACCTTGAATGTCCAAGACCCAATCGTTGTCGGAAATACCTTCGGTCGTGTCCGTGCCATGACCAATGACCTTGGTCGTCGTGTCAAGGTCGCAGGCCCATCAACGCCGGTTTCTATCACAGGTCTAAACGAAGCGCCAATGGCGGGTGACCACTTTGCCGTTTACGAGGATGAAAAATCTGCGCGTGCAGCAGGTGAAGAGCGTGCGAAACGTGCTCTTATGAAACAACGTCAAGCTACGCAACGTGTCAGCCTTGAAAACCTCTTTGATACGCTTAAAGCTGGTGAGCTTAAGTCAGTTAACGTTATCATCAAGGCCGACGTACAAGGTTCAGTTGAAGCCCTTTCTGCCTCACTTCAAAAAATTGATGTAGAAGGTGTGAAAGTTACTATCGTTCACTCGGCAGTCGGTGCTATCAACGAATCTGACGTGACGCTTGCGGAAGCTTCAAATGCCTTTATCGTTGGTTTCAATGTACGCCCTACACCACAAGCGCGTCAACAAGCGGAAGCTGACGATGTAGAAATCCGTCTCCACAGCATTATCTACAAGGTTATCGAAGAGATGGAAGAAGCTATGAAAGGGATGCTTGATCCAGAATTCGAAGAAAAAGTTATCGGTGAAGCAGTTATCCGTGAAACCTTCAAGGTGTCTAAAGTGGGAACCATCGGTGGATTTATGGTTATGAGTGGTAAGGTTACCCGTGATTCTAAAGTCCGTGTTATCCGTGATGGTGTCGTTATCTATGACGGTGAACTCGCAAGCTTGAAACACTACAAAGACGACGTCAAAGAAGTTACAAACGGTCGTGAAGGTGGATTGATGATCGATGGCTACAATGATATCAAGATGGATGATGTGATTGAGGCTTATGTCATGGAAGAAATCAAACGATAAGATTTTTGCTCCTT
Source organism: bacterium (assembly GCA_905221265.1). GTDB lineage: Bacteria > Bacillota > Bacilli > Lactobacillales > Streptococcaceae > Streptococcus. The sequence goes on from CAJNCQ010000003.1 coordinate 274,215, forward strand.
TCTTAGGGTGGTGAGGGACGCAAGCAAACCGATGGTTTCATTGCTTATTTTTGAACCTAGAGTCTCAAAAATCCCCTGTGATGGGACTGATAAATTAGTCCCATCACTTTCACCACAGCGAAAGAAGCGGATGAGTTCAAATTGAACTTCGTTTCAATTTGAGCTGAAAATCAATAAATTTAAAAATAGCTAGGTCTGCTGGCCTAGCTTTTGGTTCAAAGTAGAGAAAGGAATATCATGGCAAATCATTTCCGTACGGATCGTGTGGGCATGGAAATCAAGCGTGAAGTCAATGAGATTTTGCAAAAGAAAGTCCGTGATCCACGTGTCCAAGGTGTGACCATCACAGATGTTCAGATGCTGGGTGACTTGTCTGTCGCCAAGGTTTACTACACCATTTTGAGTAACCTTGCTTCGGATAATCAAAAAGCTCAAATCGGGCTTGAGAAAGCAACTGGTACTATCAAACGTGAACTTGGTCGCAATTTGAAATTGTACAAAATCCCAGATTTAACTTTCGTCAAAGACGAATCCATCGAATATGGAAACAAGATTGACGAGATGCTACGTAATCTGGATAAAAACTAAGAAAGAGGGGGTGCCCCTCTTTTTTGGTGTATGCTAATTGTCCTTATGGTATAATATAAGCAGTAAAATCATTTTAGAACATACAAGGAGGTCGTCATGGATAATATCATCGATGTGTCAATTCCTGTTGCAGAAGTGGTGGACAAGCATCCAGAAGTCTTGGAAATCCTAGTGGAGCTGGGTTTTAAACCACTTGCTAATCCCTTGATGCGCAACACTGTCGGGCGCAAAGTATCGCTTAAGCAGGGTTCTAAGCTCGAAGGAACTCCTATGGACAAGATTGTCCGCACACTGGAAGCGAATGGTTACGAAGTGATTGGATTAGACTAATGGCAGATGAACGGATTCATATCCTACGGGATATTTTGTTAGAATTGCACAATGGTGCCTCTCCTGAATCGGTTCAGGAGCGTTTTGATGCGACCTTTACGGGTGTCTCGGCCATCGAGATTTCCCTCATGGAGCACGAGCTGATGAACTCAGACTCAGGTGTCACCTTTGAAGATGTCATGGAACTCTGTGATGTCCATGCCAATCTTTTTAAAAATGCTGTTAAGGGCGTCGAAGTGGAAGATACCGAGCATCCTGGTCACCCAGTTCGCGTCTTCAAGGATGAAAATCTGGCTCTCCGTGCAGCCTTGATTCGCATTCGGAGATTGTTAGATACCTATGAGTCTATGGAAGACGAGGAAATGCTGGCAGAGATGCGCAAGGGTTTGGTTCGTCAAATGGGGCTGTTGGGGCAATTTGACATCCACTACCAGCGCAAGGAAGAGCTCTTCTTTCCTATAATGGAGCGCTATGGTCACGATTCACCCCCTAAGGTTATGTGGGGAGTGGATGATCAGATCAGAGAACTCTTTCAGACAGCTCTAGCGACAGCCAAGTCACTGCCAGAAGTGCCGATTAGCACTGTAAAAGAAGCTTTTGAAGCTTTTGCGACAGAGTTTGAAAGTATGATTTTCAAGGAAGAGTCCATCCTCCTCATGATTCTTCTTGAGTCCTTCACTCAGGATGACTGGATTCAGATTGCGGAGGAGAGTGATGCCTACGGCTATGCCATCATCCGTCCGTCAGAGAAATGGGTGCCAGAACGACAGAGCTTTGTTGAGGAAAAGAGTGCAGAAGAGCCAGTACAACTAGACACGGCAGAAGGTCAAGTTCAGCAAGTTATCGATACGCCTGAAGGTCAGTTTACCATTACATTTACCCCTAAGGAAAAGGAAGCAGTGCTGGACCGCCATAGTCAACAGGTATTTGGCAATGGCTATCTCTCCGTCGAGCAGGCCAACCTCATCCTCAATCACCTCCCTATGGAGATTACCTTCGTCAATAAAGACGATATTTTCCAGTATTACAATGACAATGCGCCAGCTGATGAGATGATTTTCAAACGGACGCCGTCCCAAGTTGGGCGCAATGTTGAACTCTGCCATCCGCCCAAGTACCTAGACAAGGTGAAGGCCGTTATGAAAGGTCTTCGTGAAGGAGTCAAGGACAAGTATGAGATGTGGTTCAAGTCTGAGTCGCGAGGCAAGTTTGTCCACATTACCTATGCCGCAGTCCGTGATGAGAACGGAGAATTTCAAGGAGTGTTGGAGTATGTTCAAGATATTCAGCCCTACCGTGAGATTGATACGGATTATTTCCGTGGATTAGAATAAGGAGAATCAATGAGTTACGAACAGGAATTTATGAAGGAATTTGAAGCTTGGGTCAATACCCAGATTATGATCAACGACATGGCGCACAAGGAAAGTCAAAAAGTTTACGAAGAAGACCAAGACGAGCGTGCCAAAGATGCCATGATTCGCTACGAAAGTCGCTTGGATGCTTATCAGTTCTTGCTTGGAAAGTTTGAAAATTTCAAGGCAGGCAAGGGATTTCATGATTTGCCAGAAGGATTGTTTGGCGAGCGAAATTATTAAAATAGTGATACTTTCTTGATTTTTTATCGAAATCTTGATAGAATATCTTTATTAAATCCTTGTCAGATCAGGGATTTTTTATTGAAAGGATTTTATCATGTCAAAGAAACTCCAACGTAAAAAACAATTGCGAAATAGCCTTCGTCGTTCAGGTGCATTTTCAAGTACAGTGACCAAGGTTGTCGAAGAGACCAAGAAAGTCGTGAAACACGCAGAAAAATCTGCCAGCGAAGCAGGAAAAGTTGTCTCTAAGAAAGTGGAACAAGCAGTAGAAGCGACTAAAGAACAAGCTCAAAAAGTAGCCAATTCTGTAGAAGATTTCGCAGCTACTTTGGGAGGCCTCTCAGTAGATCGTGCTAAGACTTTCTATGATGAAGGTATCAAATCAGCTGCTGACTTTAAAAACTGGACGGAAAAAGAACTCCTTGCCTTAAAAGGAATCGGTCCAGCTACGATCAAGAAATTAAAAGAACACGGAATCAGTTTCAAGTAATCTTTCTTGAGCCTTGCATTTCCGAGAAAAACTTGCTACAATAGAGCCATCAGAGGTGTTTTGGATCCCACATTTTACAGAAAGTGGCGGCGCTGAGAAGTCCACAAATGTGTCAAAACTGGTTGTTGATGGATAAAAAATGAAATAATTTTGTCTTTTTATTTATAAAGACGAGAGTTGCGGGCCTTGCCCGAAATTGGGTGGTACCGCGGATAAACACATTCGTCCCTGTCATGTAGATGGCAGGGGCGATTTTTTGTAGAAAGCGAGGGAGAAAGATGATAAGAGCTGAGTTACCAGAACGTTTAGAAACCGAACGGATAGTCTTACGAGTCCGTACTGTGGCTGATGTTGTGGATATCTTTGACTATGCTAGTCGTCCAGAAGTCTCCTACCCAGCAGGCTTTCCGCCCGTCAAGACCTTGGAAGATGAGATTTATTATCTGGAGCATATTCTTCCCGAGCGTAATGAAAAGAACAATCTCCCAGCTGGCTATGGAATTGTCGTTAAAGGAACCGATAAGGTCATCGGCTCTGTTGATTTCCCTCGTCGTCACGAGGATGATGTCTTGGAGATTGGCTATATCTTACATCCAGACTATTGGGGTCTAGGTTATGTTCCAGAAGCAGCGTGTGCTTTGATTGACCTAGGCTTTAAAGATTTAGGTCTTCACAAGATTGAGCTAACTTGTTTTGGCTACAATGTCCAAAGTCAACGAGTCGCGGAGAAACTAGGTTTTACCCTTGAAGCTCGCATAAGGGATCGCAAAGATGCCCAAGGAAATCGCTGTGATAGTCTGATATATGGCTTGCTGAAGAGTGAGTGGGATATGAAATTATTAAGTGACTAGATTGGAGTTTTTATGTTTAAAAGATTCTTCGATGATATTTTCATTAAACTTATTTTAATAATGATATCTTTAGTAATGATTGCTTTTTTTGGGAAAGGTACAATTGTAGTAAATATATCACTGTTTCTTCTTTTTATTGTTTCTTGTTTGTATATAAAGAATTGTTTCCAAGCAAATCGGCTAGATAGAAATGATGATTATGTAAAAATTATATTGATTGTTAGAGAAATTATACAAATTTTTGCATATATCTTTATACAAATAGGGATTTCTAAAATATTGTATTTTTTAATTCCCACTGAAACTATCGAACTCCTAGAAATAATTTATCAATACTTTATAATCTATAAGTTTTTCTTATCTTTTATAGCAATAATGTTAGGAGTGAAACTTTTTAAATTTATAGGAGTACTTTTATTCATCATTATTCCCATAATAGCATTTATAGGAGCTTTCGATGTTAAATGGTGGGCAGCAGTAACAGGTCTTTTAGTACTTTGGAATTATATTAATTCTAAAGATTTTCTTGTATTCCTTCGAAACGGTAAAAATATAAAAAATGCACCTTTAAAATTAGAATACGTATGGCAAAGAAATAAGCTATTCGCAAACATGGGGACTGTAATATTTTACATTTCACTAGTTATTTCTTCGTTTTTTGAAAAAGAATGTATGACGTTTATTGAGCGAGCAGTGCCCAGAATATATTCGTTAACAGGAATAACAGTGTTTTTATCATTTGTTTATCTATTTTTATTAATATATTTTGCTTTTTCTTATCGTAATTATCCAAATGGTAGATTTGGAAAATTCATTTTATGGATTGGAAAGAAATTAAAATTAGAGCAACTTACTAACTTAATTAATCTTTATAAAATAGCTATGAAAAAAAAGGAGTGACAAACACATGTCTAAAGAACTTTCACCTAAATACAATCCAGCCGAGGTTGAGGCTGGTCGTTACCAAAAATGGCTTGATGCCGATGTTTTCAAGCCTTCAGGCGATCAAAAGGCTAAGCCTTATTCAATCGTGATTCCACCACCAAACGTAACTGGGAAACTCCACCTTGGTCACGCTTGGGATACAACCTTGCAAGATATCATCATCCGTCAAAAACGCATGCAAGGTTTTGATACGCTTTGGCTTCCGGGTATGGACCACGCGGGGATTGCCACTCAAGCGAAGGTTGAGGAGCGCTTGCGTGGTGAGGGCATTTCCCGCTATGACCTTGGTCGTGAGAAATTCCTAGATAAAGTCTGGGAATGGAAAGACGAATATGCCACTACTATCAAGGAACAATGGGGCAAGATGGGCCTCTCTGTAGATTACTCTCGTGAGCGTTTCACTCTTGATGAAGGTCTGTCAAAAGCCGTCCGCAAGGTCTTTGTCGACCTTTACAAGAAAGGCTGGATCTACCGCGGTGAGTTTATCATCAACTGGGACCCAGCAGCTCGCACAGCTCTTTCTGATATCGAGGTGATCCACAAGGATGTCGAAGGTGCCTTCTACCACATGAACTACATGCTAGAAGACGGCTCACGCGCCCTTGAAGTTGCGACGACTCGTCCTGAGACCATGTTTGGGGACGTTGCTGTTGCGGTCAATCCAGAAGACCCACGCTACAAGGACTTGATTGGTAAAAACGTCATCCTTCCAATCGCTAATAAACTAATTCCAATCGTTGGAGACGAACACGCTGATCCTGAGTTTGGTACTGGTGTCGTGAAAATCACACCTGCCCACGATCCAAACGACTTCTTGGTCGGTCAACGCCACAACTTGCCACAAGTTAACGTTATGAATGACGACGGAACCATGAATGACTTGGCCTTCGAATTTGCAGGTATGGACCGTTTCGAAGCTCGTAAGGCAGTCGTGGCTAAGTTGGAAGAAATCGGTGCCCTCGTTAAAATCGAAAAACGTGTCCACAGCGTTGGTCACTCAGAGCGTACAGGTGTTGTGGTTGAGCCACGCTTGTCTACCCAGTGGTTCGTCAAGATGGACCAATTGGCTAAAAATGCCATTGCCAACCAAGACACAGAGGACAAGGTAGAATTTTACCCACCTCGTTTCAATGATACCTTCCTTCAATGGATGGAAAATGTCCACGACTGGGTTATCTCTCGTCAGCTCTGGTGGGGTCACCAAATCCCTGCTTGGTACAATGCTGAGGGAGAAATGTATGTCGGTGAGGAAGCTCCAGAAGGTGACGGATGGACTCAGGACGAAGATGTCTTGGATACGTGGTTCAGTTCTGCCCTTTGGCCATTCTCAACCATGGGCTGGCCTGATGTCGACTCAGAAGACTTCAAACGTTACTTCCCAACTTCAACCTTGGTAACAGGTTACGATATCATCTTCTTCTGGGTGTCTCGTATGATCTTCCAATCTTTGGAATTCACAGGTCGTCAGCCATTCCAAAACGTCCTTATCCACGGTCTTATTCGTGATGAGCAAGGACGCAAGATGTCTAAGTCTCTCGGCAACGGGATTGACCCAATGGATGTTATCGAGAAATACGGTGCCGATGCCCTTCGATGGTTCCTTTCAAACGGTTCTGCACCAGGGCAAGACGTCCGCTTCTCTTATGAGAAAATGGATGCTTCTTGGAACTTCATTAACAAGATCTGGAACATCTCTCGCTACATCCTCATGAACAACGAAGGCTTGACCCTTGACCAAGCAACTGCCAATGTTGAAAAAGTGGTTAACAAGGAAGCTGGAAACGTCACAGACCGCTGGATTCTCCACAACCTCAATGAAACGATCGGCAAAGTCACTGAAAACTTTGACAAGTTTGAGTTTGGTGTCGCTGGCCACATCCTCTACAACTTCATCTGGGACGAATTTGCCGACTGGTATGTTGAGTTGACCAAGGAAGTCCTTTATAGCGATAACGAAGAAGAGAAAGTTATCACACGTTCTGTTCTCCTTTACACCTTGGACAAGATCCTTCGTCTCCTTCACCCAATCATGCCATTCGTGACAGAGGAAATCTTTGGACAAATCTCAGAAGGATCTATCGTTACAGCGAAATACCCAACTGTTAACCCAGCCTTTGAAGATCTTGCTGCTCACACAGGTGTGGAAAGTCTTAAAGACTTGATCCGTGCGGTTCGTAATGCGCGTGCGGAAGTAAACGTTGCACCAAGCAAACCTATCACCATCCTTGTTAAGACAAGCGATAGCGACTTGGAAGCCTTCTTTAACAGCAATGTCAACTACATCAAACGCTTTACAAATCCAGAACACTTGGAAATCGCATCAACCATCCCTGCACCTGAACTCGCTATGTCAAGCGTCATCACAGGAGCAGAAATCTACTTGCCACTCGCAGACCTCCTCAACGTCGAAGAAGAACTCGCTCGTCTCGATAAGGAACTGGCTAAATGGCAAAAAGAACTGGATATGGTCGGCAGGAAGCTCTCTAACGAACGCTTCGTAGCCAACGCCAAACCAGAAGTCGTCCAAAAAGAACGCGACAAACAAGCCGACTACCAAGCGAAATACGACGCGACCGTAGCGCGTATTGATGAGATGAAGAAGTTGGTGAAATAAGGAAACAATAAGCAGATTCTGATAAATTAAGCTAATATCAGAACTGCTTTTTTAGTTGATTTATGGTAAAATATAAAGATAAAAATAAAAAGCAATAGGAGGCCGATATGAAAATAAATGCAGTTGATTTATTTTGTGGTGTAGGCGGTCTAACGTACGGTATTCAGCAGGCGGGTATCAATGTTGTTGCTGGTTATGATATTGATGAAAAAAGTAAATTTGCCTACGAGTACAATAATGGTGCTAAATTTATTTTTAAAGACGTAAGGGAAATTGAAGACAATGAAATACTGGGATTATATCCACCAGATACTGACATAAAAGTACTGATTGGATGTGCTCCTTGTCAACCCTTTTCGACATATAGTCACAAATATAGAAATAATAAAAATACAATTCAAAAGATGGATTTACTAGAATACTTTGGAAAGCAAGTTAAATTGGTAAAGCCAGATATTGTTTCAATGGAAAATGTACCACAATTAGCTAAAGAAACTGTCTTTAAAAATTTTTTAGTATTACTCGAAACTGAAGGATATAAAGTAAATTGGAAGATTGCTTTTGCCCCTGCTTATGGCATTCCCCAAAATAGAAGACGTTTATTACTTTTAGCATCTAAATTTGGAGAAATTTCCTTTATAGAAGAGTTGGGCACAAAGGATTATCCGACTGTTAGACAGGCGATAGGAGATCTGCCAAAGTTAAATGCTGGTGAGACTGATCCTTTAGATTTGTTGCATACAGCTCGAAATCTATCTGATATTAATTTAAGTCGAATTCGTAGTTCTAAACCAGGAAGGACATGGAGAGACTGGGATTATTCTTTATTACCAGAATGTTTTAAAAAAGAGAGTGGTGCAACTTATGGTTCTGTATATGGTAGATTAGAGTGGGATAAACCGTCCTCTACAATAACAACTCAATTCCCAGGTTATGGAAATGGTAGATTTGGACATCCAGAACAAGACAGAGCGCTTAGTCTTAGGGAAGGAGCTATTTTACAAAGTTTTCCAAGAACTTATCAATTTATCAATGATGTAGATTCATTCTCCACTCAGAGGATCGCAATGCAAATTGGCAATGCTGTACCTCCAAAGTTAGGTGAAGTGATTGGAGTAAGTATAAAGAAACATTTGGAAGTGTACTATGAAAAAGCAACTTGATTTATTTAACGAAGAAAATAAAATAGAAATTGAAAGACAAATTTTAGAACTAAAAAACGATTTGAATTATGATACACGAGATTATCCTGTTGAATTTATTGTTTCGCTATACGAAAATGATTCAAGAATATTTACGCCGGATTATCAACGTGAAGAATCGCTTTGGAGTCTTTTGTACAAATCACGATTTATTGAATCCTTGATTTTAGATTATCCTATTCCTCTAATTTTTTTAGCTGATACTACTGAAGGTAAATTAGAAATTATTGATGGTTTACAACGAATTTCAACACTTACTGAATTTTTAAATGATGATTTTGAGTTGGAACAGCTTAGAAAACTTACTAAGCTGAATAATTGTTCTTTTGAAGATTTACCAAATTCAGAAAAAAATAGGCTAAGAGCTAAATCATTAAGAATTATTGTTTTAAAAGAGTCTACCCCAAATGAAGTTCGTAAAGATTTGTTTGATAGATTAAATACAAGTTCTCTTCGTGCAAATTCAAGCGAAGTTAGAGCAGGGAGAGAAAGTGATAATCCTCTCATGAGGCTTATAAAAGAACTTAAGAGTGATCCGATATTTATAGAAAATACAAACCTTTCAACAAGTGCAATTAATAGGAAAATGGATATTGAATTAATTAGTCGTTTTTTTGCATATAGTAATGATTTGGAATCATATGATGGTCATGTGACAAATTTTGTTGATCGTTACATTGCAAAAGAAGGTGAATCTTGGGATGAAAGCAAAGAAGAACATTTCAAAGCAGAGTTTAACAAGACGATGCAATTCGTTCAGAAATATTTTGATAGAGGATTTCAAAAAGAAGATAGAAATCAAACACCTCGTGTTAGATTTGAAGCTATAGCGATAGGTGTTAATCTTGCTTTAAGAGATAATCCTGAGTTAGAGAAGGCTATTACCAGAGATAAAATTATAGATATGTTATCTAGTGATGACTTTGTGAGATGGACAACAACAGATGCAGCAAATAACAGAAGTAAAGTTATAGATCGAATTTATGGGGTTAAAAATTTCCTATTGACAGGGAATTTCGCTTCAGAGTGATTAATATGGATAATTTAAAAATTGAGGTAGATCGTTTTATTGTTTTTTTAAAGAGTATTGAACGAACGTTTGTTGGAATTCCTTTTGATGACTGCTATAGCTTTAAAGTTGAGATTGTTCAACATAATGAAGCAGAAGCTATTTTTAAAGCTATGAAATCAAATGTCGTCATTATGCTATATAATTATGTGGAAGCTGCTGTTAGGAAAACTATGAGTGATTTCTATAACAAATTCAATACATCAACTTGTTCATACTCTGAAGTGATTTTAGAATTAAGAAAATTGTGGATTTCAAGTAAGGTTAAAGATATAAAAGAAAGTACTATTGTTTCGGATGTATTTGAAATGATTGAAAATTCTATTAATCAAGAATTTTTTATCTCATTAGATTTTGAGAAAGATTTTTCCTTATCTGGGAATGCTGATGTACGAACTATTAAGGAAATTTTATATAAACATGGAGTACCCTTTGAGGAATCACAGTTTTCAGATTACGGTGGATCGTTAAAGTCTATTAAAGATATGAGAAATAGTTTAGCACATGGAAATATTTCTTTTGAAGAGAATGGTAAAAACTTGACAGTTGCTGATATAGAAAAATATAGAGATCATATTTATAGTTGTATAAATAATTTTTGTGAATTGGTGAATTCACAAAGTTTTTGATCTGATAAAATGTTAAAAAGTGTTGATGTAATGTTATTTTTAAGATTTTTTAACTTTCTCTAGTAAAAGAAAAAGATTGAAGAAAATTGTCTAAAATAAACTTTTTCTTCAATCTGAAATGCTGAAAGCAATCTTAGTTGGTATAGTTTCACGTTATAAAAGTTCAATATTTTAGAAATCATCTTACCACATAAAAACTCAGTCAATTTGTTCTTAAAACTCCACCTCACGACTCCATCGGTTGGGTAGCAAAGAAATAAAAAGTCCTGTCACTTTCTCCCATTTAACCTTTGACTATTCCGCAAAATTATCGTACAATAAAGAGTACATGATAAAATGAGGTCAGAGTCTATCTGCTCTGGCGATAGTAGTAAAAATGAGGAGAAACGCTTTGGAATTAGAAGTATTTGCTGGGCAAGAAAAAAGTGAACTATCTATGATTGAGGTAGCGCGTGCTATCTTAGAACTTCGTGGTCGCGATCATGAGATGCATTTTAGCGATCTTGTAAACGAAATTCAAAACTACCTTGGAACATCAAACAGCGATATCCGCGAAGCTTTGCCTTTGTTCTATACAGAGTTGAACTTTGACGGTAGCTTCATCTCACTTGGAGACAACAAATGGGGGCTTCGTTCATGGTATGGTGTAGACGAAATCGACGAAGAAATCATCGCTCTTGAAGAAAGTGACGACGATGAAGTAGCACCAAAAGCTAAGAAAAAACGCGTCAACGCCTTTATGGATGGTGATTCAGATGCCATTGACTACAATGCGGATGATCCAGAAGACGAAGATGCATACGAAGCAGATCCAGCTCTTTCATATGATGATGAAAATCCAGATGATGAGAAAAATGAAGTGGAAGCTTACGATGCAGAAATCAACGAAATCGCCCCTGATGACTTGGGTGAAGATGTGGATCTCAACGAAGAAGACGACGAGTTCTCAGATGATGACGCTGAAACGAGCGACGAAGTATAAGAAGCCTCGCAGAGGAGATCGCCTGATCTCCTTTTTTGTTCCTTGAGCAGGTCATCCGTTTGGATACGGATCTTTAGTTGGTTTTCTGAAAGCAATCTCCTTTTTTCATCTTTTACCAATTCGGGTTGACAAATGTTCTGCTTTGAGGTATTATACTGTTCGGGCACCTCTTTTGGAGGTCGGGGCTCCCTAGTTACTAGGGAGCTATTTTTGTTTTTCAGGAAGTTTTCTTGAAAAGTCGTTATTCATAAGGGTCTTGTTTTCTATTTCCCCTCGTGGTTAACAAGACCTTGAGCATTTTAGAAAGAGGAATCTATGTCTACGAAATATATTTTTGTAACTGGTGGTGTGGTGTCGTCTATTGGGAAAGGTATTGTCGCAGCAAGTCTAGGCCGTCTCTTGAAAAATCGTGGTCTTAAAGTAACTATTCAGAAGTTTGACCCTTATATCAATATCGATCCGGGAACCATGAGTCCTTACCAGCATGGGGAAGTCTTTGTGACAGATGATGGGGCTGAGGCAGATTTGGACTTGGGTCACTATGAACGTTTCATCGATATCAATCTCAACAAATATTCCAACGTGACAACTGGTAAAATTTACAGTGAAGTTCTTCGTAAGGAACGCCGTGGCGAGTACCTTGGGGCAACTGTTCAAGTCATTCCTCATATCACAGATGCTTTGAAAGAAAAAATCAAGCGTGCCGCTGTAACGACCGACTCGGATGTCATTATCACAGAGGTTGGTGGAACCGTTGGAGATATCGAGTCCTTGCCATTCCTAGAGGCCCTTCGTCAGATGAAGGCAGATGTGGGGGCAGATAATGTCATGTACATCCATACAACCTTGCTTCCTTACCTCAAGGCTGCTGGTGAGATGAAGACCAAGCCAACTCAGCATTCTGTAAAAGAATTGCGCGGTTTGGGAATCCAGCCAAATATGTTGGTTATTCGTACCGAGAAACCAGCTGGTCAAGGAATTAAAAATAAACTAGCTCAGTTTTGTGACGTAGCACCAGAAGCCGTTATCGAGTCTTTGGATGTCGAACACCTTTACCAAATACCATTGAACTTGCAGGCGCAAGGCATGGACCAAATTGTTTGTGACCATTTGAAACTAGACGCACCAGTAGCAGATATGACAGAATGGTCAGCCATGGTGGACAAGGTCATGAACCTCAAGAAACAAGTCAAGATTTCCCTTGTTGGTAAGTATGTGGAGTTGCAAGATGCCTACATCTCTGTGGTCGAAGCCTTAAAACACTCTGGTTATGCCAACGATGCAGAAGTGAAGATTAATTGGATCAATGCCAATGATGTGACAGCAGAGAATGTAGCAGAGCTCTTGTCTGGTGCGGATGGAATCATCGTGCCAGGCGGTTTCGGTCAACGTGGTACGGAAGGAAAAATTCAAGCCATTCGCTATGCGCGTGAGAATGATGTCCCAATGTTGGGTGTTTGCTTGGGAATGCAGTTGACTTGTATCGAGTTTGCTCGTCACGTTTTAGGGCTTGAAGGTGCCAATTCTGCAGAACTTGATCCTGATACAAAATACCCTATCATTGATATCATGCGTGATCAGATTGATGTGGAGGATATGGGGGGAACCCTTCGTTTGGGACTTTATCCATCTAAGTTAAAACGTGGTTCTAAGGCAGCAGCTGCTTACCATAATCAAGAAGTGGTGCAACGCCGTCACCGTCATCGTTATGAGTTTAACAACGCCTTCCGTGAGCAGTTTGAGGCAGCAGGTTTTGTCTTCTCAGGTGTTTCTCCAGACAATCGTTTGGTCGAAATTGTGGAAATTCCTGAAAATAAATTCTTTGTGGCTTGTCAGTATCACCCTGAACTTTCCAGCCGTCCAAACCGTCCAGAAGAACTCTACACTGCCTTTGTCACTGCAGCAGTTGAAAACAGTAATTAGTTATCTTCTAATCTCTGAGAGCAATCTCAGAGTTTTTTTAATTGCCTTGCTCGTATACGGCTTCCCTATTTGTCCTAGAGACCTTTTTGTGTTACAATGAATGGTATGAAAGCTAAGAAATTATGGATGACTAGCTTGACTGTGGCTGGTCTAAGTGCCCTTGCTTTGGGTGCCAAAAAAGCAGCAGATAACCACAAACTCATGAAGACTCAAGAAGAGTTGACCGTTATCGTGCGCGAACTTTTCTCAGATATGGGTGAGATTGCGACTCTCTATGTTCAAGTCTACGAAAGTAGCCTAGAGCGACTTGTCGGAGGAGTCATTTTCGAGGATGGTCGTCACTATACCTTTGTCTATGAAAATGAAGACCTGGTCTATGAGGAGGAAGTCTTATGATACAACCAGAAAGTATAGAAGAATTGGCATCTTTAGTAGAAAAAGATGGCAAGAAGGTCTTCCTTTTTGTGGCAGACTGGTGTGGCGATTGTCGTTATATCTATCCAGCCTTGCCAGAGATTGAGGAGACCAATCCAGAGTTCACCTTTATTCGAGTGGACCGAGACCAGTATCTGGATCTAGCTAAACTCTGGGATGTTTACGGGATTCCTAGTCTTGTTGTTCTAGAAAAGGACAAGGAAATCGGCCGTTTTGTCAATCGCGACCGTAAAAGCAAGGAACAAATTAACGAATTTTTAGCAGGACTGAAATAGGAGAAAAAGGAAAGAATGATTTTTACATATAACAAAGAGCATGTCGGCGATGTCCTTATGGTCATCGTAAAAAATAGCGGCGAAGCCAAGTTGGACGTGGAGCGCAAAGGCAAGGTAGCCCGTGTTTTCCTAAAAGAAAATGGCGAAACAGTAGCTTGGAATATTTTCGAAGTTTCAAGTTTGTTTGAAATTGCAGAGCGTGGTCAAGTCTTTTTGACAGATGAGCAAGTAGAACGTTTGAACCAAGAATTGCAGGCGGAAGGATTTACAGAAGAAATTGTCAATGACAAGGAACCTAAGTTCGTCGTCGGTGAAATTGTCGAGATGGTAGCCCATCCTGATAGTGACCACCTCAACATCTGCCAAGTTGCAGTTTCAAGTGACAAGACAGTGCAAATCGTTGCAGGGGCTCCCAATGCGCGTGTTGGGTTGAAAACCATTGTCGCTCTTCCTGGAGCGATGATGCCAAAAGGCAACCTCATTTTCCCAGGCGAACTTCGTGGTGAAAAGAGTTTTGGCATGATGTGCAGCCCTCGTGAATTGTATTTGCCAAATGCTCCGCAAAAACGTGGTATTATTGAATTATCAGAAGACCAAGTTGTCGGAACTCCATTTGACCCAGCTAAGCACTGGACTGCTTAGGAAATTGTCAGTATCTGATACACCAGATAGAGGGGGATAAGATGGCGAAAAATGTAGTGATTACAGGGGCGACCTCAGGAATCGGTGAAGCGATTGCGCGTGCTTATCTGGAGCAGGGGGAGAATGTCGTTCTAACAGGGCGACGGACAGATAGACTAGAAGCCCTCAAGTCGGAGTTTGCAGAAACTTTTCCAAATCAAACAGTTTGGATCTTTCCACTGGATGTCACGGATATGGCTATGGTAAAGACTGTCTGCTCCGATATTCTGGATGCTATAGGGCAGATTGATGTCTTGGTCAATAATGCGGGCCTGGCTCTAGGATTGGCACCCTATCAAGACTATGAAGAATTGGATATGCTGACCATGTTGGATACCAATATCAAAGGTTTGATGGCAGTCACTCGCTGTTTCTTGCCAGCAATGGTAAAAGCCAATCAGGGACATATTATCAACATGGGATCAACCGCAGGAATCTATGCCTATGCGGGTGCAGCAGTTTATTCAGCCACCAAGGCAGCAGTTAAGACTTTTTCAGATGGTTTGCGAATTGATATCATCGCAACGGACATCAAGGTGACCACCATTCAGCCTGGAATTGTCGAAACAGATTTTTCTGCGGTACGTTTCCACGGTGACAAAGAGCGTGCTGCCACCGTCTATCAGGGAATTGAGGCCTTGCAAGCTCAGGATATTGCAGATACAGTGGTCTATGTGACCAGTCAGCCTCGTCGTGTGCAGATTACAGATATGACTATTATGGCCAATCAACAGGCGACAGGTTTCATGGTTCATAAAAAATAAAAAATTTTCTCGAAAAGTTACAAATTTTTGTAACTTTTTTTGATTCCTTGCGAATAGATAAGTAGGAGGAAGAAAATATGTATAATAAAGTTATCATGATCGGGCGCTTGACGTCTACACCAGAATTGCATAAAACCAACAATGACAAGTCGGTAGCGCGAGCAACTATCGCTGTGAACCGTCGTTACAAAGACCAAAATGGGGAACGTGAAGCTGATTTTGTCAATTTGGTTCTTTGGGGAAAATTGGCTGAAACCTTGGCAAGTTACGCGACCAAAGGAAGCCTCATTTCAGTAGATGGGGAACTACGTACCCGTCGCTTCGAGAAAAATGGTCAAATGAACTATGTGACTGAAGTTCTTGCCACAGGATTCCAGCTTTTGGAAAGCCGTGCCCAACGTGCCATGCGTGAAAATAACGCTGGACAGGATTTGGCAGATTTGGTCTTGGAAGAGGAAGAATTGCCATTTTAATACTCTTCGAAAATCTCTTCAAACCACGTCAGCTTCACCTTGCCGTACTCAAGTACAGCCTGCGGCTAGCTTCCTGGTTTGATCTTTGATTTTCATTGAGTATAAACATTGAAAAGTCTGAGTTGGTCTCAGGCTTTTTATCTTGCCAAAGTCAGACTTTTTTCTTGACTATTTCTGACCAAGTGATACAATAGAACTATGAATTAGCACTCAGGTAGAAAGAGTGCTAATAATATCTATCTCATTATGGAGGAAAACAGATGTTGAAACCATTAGGAGACCGTGTGGTCTTGAAAATCGAAGAAAAAGAACAAACTGTTGGAGGCTTTGTCCTTGCAGGCTCAGCCCAAGAAAAAACAAAAACAGCCCAAGTTGTAGCTACTGGACAAGGTGTTCGTACCTTGAACGGTGACTTGGTAGCTCCAAGCGTTAAGCCTGGAGACCGTGTCTTAGTTGAAGCCCACGCAGGTCTTGATGTCAAAGATGGCGATGAAAAGTACATTATCGTTGGCGAAGCTAACATCTTGGCGATCATTGAAGAATAGAAGGAGAAAGTAAGTATGTCAAAAGAAATTAAATTTTCATCTGATGCTCGTTCAGCTATGGTCCGTGGTGTTGATATCCTTGCGGACACAGTTAAAGTAACCTTAGGACCAAAAGGTCGTAATGTCGTTCTTGAAAAATCATTCGGTTCACCCCTCATCACCAATGACGGTGTGACCATTGCGAAAGAAATCGAGTTGGAAGACCATTTTGAAAACATGGGTGCCAAATTGGTATCAGAAGTAGCTTCAAAAACCAATGATATCGCAGGTGACGGAACGACAACTGCAACTGTTTTGACCCAAGCAATCGTCCGCGAAGGAATCAAAAACGTCACTGCAGGTGCCAACCCAATCGGCATTCGTCGTGGGATCGAATCAGCAGTTGCCGCAGCTGTAGAAGCCTTGAAAAACAATGCCATCCCTGTTGCCAACAAAGAAGCCATCGCTCAAGTTGCTGCCGTATCTTCTCGTTCTGAGAAAGTCGGCGAATACATCTCTGAAGCCATGGAAAAAGTTGGTAAAGATGGTGTCATCACTATTGAAGAGTCACGTGGTATGGAAACAGAGCTTGAAGTCGTGGAAGGAATGCAGTTTGACCGCGGTTACCTTTCACAGTACATGGTGACTGATAGCGAAAAAATGGTGGCTGATCTTGAAAATCCATACATTTTGATTACCGACAAGAAAATTTCAAATATCCAAGAAATCTTGCCACTCCTAGAAAGCATTCTCCAAAGCAATCGTCCGCTCTTGATTATTGCAGATGATGTAGATGGTGAAGCTCTTCCGACTCTTGTTTTGAACAAGATTCGTGGAACCTTCAACGTAGTAGCAGTTAAGGCACCTGGCTTCGGTGACCGTCGCAAAGCGATGCTTGAAGACATCGCTATCTTGACAGGCGGAACAGTCATCACAGAAGATCTTGGTCTTGAGTTGAAAGACGCTACTATTGAGGCGCTAGGTCAAGCAGCGAGAGTAACTGTGGACAAAGATAGCACGGTTATCGTAGAAGGTGCTGGAAATCCTGAAGCTATTTCTCACCGTGTTGCAGTTATCAAGTCTCAAATCGAAACTACAACTTCTGAATTTGACCGTGAAAAATTGCAAGAACGCTTGGCAAAATTGTCAGGTGGTGTCGCAGTCATCAAGGTCGGAGCTGCAACTGAAACTGAGTTGAAAGAAATGAAACTCCGCATTGAAGATGCCCTCAACGCTACTCGTGCAGCCGTGGAAGAAGGAATCGTTGCTGGTGGTGGAACTGCTCTTGCCAATGTCATTCCAGCAGTAGCTGATTTGGAATTGACAGGAGATGAAGCAACAGGACGCAATATTGTTCTCCGTGCCTTGGAAGAACCTGTTCGTCAAATCGCCCACAATGCAGGATTTGAAGGATCTATCGTTATCGATCGTTTGAAAAATGCTGAAGTTGGCACAGGCTTCAACGCAGCAACAGGCGAGTGGGTCAACATGATTGAAGAAGGAATCATCGACCCAGTTAAAGTGAGCCGTTCTGCCCTTCAAAATGCAGCATCTGTAGCCAGCTTGATTTTGACTACAGAAGCAGTCGTAGCCAATAAACCAGAACCAGCAGCCCCAGCTCCAGCCATGGATCCAAGCATGATGGGCGGCATGATGTAAAAGTAACTTATAAAAAACACAAAAGGAGGGAACATGCATCCCTCCTTTTATGGTTTTCTCTTCTAAAATTGATTTGAGCTCTCCTAACTTATATGATAAAATAAGACTAGAAAAAGGAGAAGAACATGATTGATGTAGAAGAAATTCTGAGCAAGATGAATCCCAATCAGAAGATTAATTATGACCGTGTTATGCAAAAAATGGTTCAAGTTTGGGAGAAAAATGAGCAACGTCCCACTATTCTCATGCATGTTTGCTGTGCTCCTTGTAGTACCTACACCCTAGAGTATCTGACCAAGTACGCTGATGTGACCATCTATTTTGCCAATTCCAATATCCATCCCAAGGCAGAATACCACAAGCGAGCTTATGTCACCAAGAAATTTGTCAGTGATTTCAATGAGCGAACAGGAAATACGGTCCAGTATTTAGAAGCCCCATATGAACCCAATGAATACCGGAAGTTAGTCAGAGGACTGGAAGAAGAACCAGAAGGCGGCGACCGTTGCAAGGTTTGTTTTGACTACCGTTTGGACAAAACAGCACAGGTAGCTATGGACTTGGGCTTTGACTACTTTGGTTCAGCCTTGACCATCAGTCCCCATAAGAATTCTCAAACCATCAACAGCATCGGAATCGATGTGCAAAAGATTTACACAACCCACTATCTTCCAAGTGATTTCAAGAAAAATCAAGGCTATAAACGTTCAGTGGAGATGTGCGAGGAGTATGATATCTATCGTCAATGTTATTGTGGATGCGTCTATGCAGCTCAAGCCCAGAACATTGACCTTGTTCAGGTTAAGAAGGATGCCACAGCTTTCTTGTTAGATAAGGATGTTGAAAAAGATTATTCCCATATCAAGTTTACTGTCACCAAATTAGATATATAGCAATTAACCCAGCTTCCAGGCTGGGTTTTTCAAATAAAAAAACCAGGGCTCTCACCCCGGTTTGACAACTTTACCGATTCTTTAGTTCTATGTAGCGTTTGTACCAAATGTTGACATAGGCCTCTGAGAAAGGACCGCGTCCATTGTTGATCCAATCAACAAGGATTTTAACATGTTCTTTCAAAATATAGTCTAAATCATCAGAATACTTCATTTTGCGTTTATGGCGCTCATACTCTTCAACGTCCAAGAGACGCTTTTCACCATCAGTGAAGACCTTGACATCCAAATCATAATCAATGTATTTTAAAGCTTCTTCATCGAGATAGTAAGGACTTGCCATATTGCAATAGTAGGAAATCCCATTATCGCGAATCATGGCAATGATATTAAACCAATATTTTTTGTGAAAGTAAACAATAGCCGGTTCTCGAGTCACCCAACGACGACCGTCACTTTCGGTAACAAGTGTGTGGTCGTTGACGCCAATAATAGCGTTCTCTGTTGTTTTTAGTACCATGGTGTCCCGCCAAGTACGGTGGAGACTCCCATCATGCTTATAACTTTGAATTGTAATAAAGTCGCCTTCTTTTGGAAGTTTCATAACTAACCAACTTTCTACAATTTATAAGTTTATCGTCTACTATTATATCATAAATTGGTCTAATTTTTTTGAATTTTACATGAAAATGTTAAAGATATTCTCTGAGAGCGCTCGCTATATCCGAAAAATCATAGCCTTTTCTAGCTAGGACTTGAGTTAAACGCTGTTTAAGTTCGTAACCTTCATATTTGCGAGCGTATTTAGTATATTGTTTGTCTAGTTCTTTGAAAATGAGTTCCTGAGTCGTTTCTTGATCAACTTGACTATCCAAGTTGTCAAAGGCGTTTTTAGCATCAGAATAGGAGAAACCCTTGTTAGTCATATTTTGGATAATCTTATCCTGCAAGGCACGAGCAGGAAGCTTTCCCGTGTATTTTTTAAGCAGTTTCTCTGCAACACGTTGAGCAACCTCTGTAAAATCAAAATCCTTTAAAACACCTTCAATAGTTGATTTAGCAACTCCTTTTTGAGACAGTTTTTGAGTTAGTAAATAGGGTCCTTTATCTCCAGAAAGTTGATTGGCATTGATGATGGAATAAGCATACTGATGGTCATTAATCCAGTTATCTTCTTTAAGATTAGCGATAACTTGACTAGTGATTTTTTCATCAATATCATACTTTTTCAGATACTCTCGCACTTCCTTTTCGGTTCGAGCCTTAAATGACAGATGGTAGAGAGCGAGGTTCTTACCATAAGAAAACTGGGCGAAGTCCTGAATCTCGGTCAATTCTTCTGTGCTAATCACCTTATCTTTAGACAACATAAAACGGACAATGGTATCCTCTGTGATATAAGAGGTTTGTTGATTGTCTAGCTCCATCAAGTAAAGGCGTTTTTTCTTTTCAAGTTTTGTGATTTTCATAGTTCTATTATACCCTAAAATGTGATAAGATAGGGGTATGAATCTGAAAGTCAAACAAAAAATACCTTTAAAAATCAAGCGTATGGGCATCAATGGTGAGGGAATCGGTTTCTACCAGAAAACCCTCGTTTTTGTGCCAGGTGCCCTCAAAGGAGAAGATATCTATTGTCAGATTACTTCTATTAAACGCAACTTTGTTGAAGCCAAATTACTAAAGGTTAATAAGAAGTCTAAATTTCGAGTCGTGCCAGCTTGTACCATTTATAATGAATGTGGTGGTTGCCAAATCATGCACCTCCACTACGATAAACAGTTAGAGTTCAAAACGGATTTGCTCCATCAAGCCCTGAAAAAATTTGCTCCTGCAGGATATGAAAACTATGAAATCCGTCCAACTATCGGAATGCAGGAACCAAAGTACTACCGTGCTAAGCTTCAATTCCAGACTCGGAAATTTAAAAATCAGGTCAAGGCAGGTTTGTATGCGCAAAACTCTCATTATCTCGTAGAGTTGAAAGACTGTTTGGTACAAGATAAGGAAACCCAAGTGATTGCGAATCGCCTAGCTGAGCTTCTCACTTATCATCAAATTCCCATCACCGATGAGAGAAAAACGCTAGGTGTTCGCACCATCATGGTACGCCGAGCGAGAAAAACGGGTCAAGTTCAGATTATCATTGTCACGAATCGCCAGCTTAATTTGAATCAACTAGTCAAAGACCTAGTCAAGGATTTTCCAGAAGTCGTCACAGTTGCAGTCAATACAAATACAGCAAAAACAAGTGAAATCTATGGTGAAAAGACGGAAATTATCTGGGGCCAAGAGAGTATTCAAGAAGGAGTACTCGACTATGAGTTTTCTCTCTCGCCCCGTGCCTTCTATCAGCTCAATCCAGAGCAGACAGAGATTCTCTATAGTGAAGCAGTTAAAGCTCTAGATGTTAGCAAAGAAGATCATCTGATTGATGCTTATTGCGGTGTTGGGACAATTGGATTCGCCTTCGCAAATAAGGTCAAGAGTCTCAGAGGGATGGATATTATTCCAGAAGCCATTGAAGATGCTAGGCGAAATGCTCAAAAAATGGGATTTGACAATACCCATTACGAAGCGGGGACAGCTGAAGAGATTATTCCGCGCTGGTATCAAGAGGGTTACCGAGCGAATGCACTGATAGTAGACCCTCCTCGTACGGGCTTAGATGGTAAGTTGTTGGATACCATTCTGACTTATGTTCCAGAAAAAATGGTCTATGTATCCTGCAATGTTTCGACCTTGGCACGAGATTTAGTTAAACTAGTGAAAGTCTATGATCTCTGGTATATCCAGTCAGTCGATATGTTTCCCCACACCGCACGAACAGAAGCAGTGGTTAAGTTAGTGAAGAAAAGAAAAAATCAAATTCACTGAAAAAGATCTTGACAAAGTTGAAAAAGTAGGTATAATAGAAAGAGTTGAAAAGCTCAGGTCCGTTGGTCAAGGGGTTAAGACACCGCCTTTTCACGGCGGTAACACGGGTTCGAATCCCGTACGGACTATGGGTGTATCGCAGGGATGAAAAAAGTAAAAAAAGTTTCAAAAAAGTGTTGACATAGGTCAACAGCTGTGATATACTAAT